>NZ_JANGCA010000006.1:0-141226 GCF_024463855.1 Clostridium sp. DFI.1.208
ACATGTATAAATACTGCTGTATAATGCAGACAAAGGGCGAAGCCTATTAAATCAGCTCCGCCCATATCGTTAATTCTTATGGTCTTATATCAGTTTCTTGAGTTTACACAAACTTTGAAACGCTCTCAATTGCAAGTCATTTTTTAGTATACAGGTTGTTTAATTGCAAATAAATGTATCACGTATTATTTCATCTTTACAGGCATCAATGTTAATCATTTCCTGTATCCAACGCATTTAATTTGATACTTTAAGCTCTTCAGTTATATTTCTCTTCTTTTTGAAATCAAGTAATAATTTATCATATAAATCATAGGCATGCTTATCAACGTCTAAGAGATATTCTGTCAATTCTCTATTCGTTAGTAATTTAAAATATAATCCATAATCATGCTCCTTCAAATAACGTTATTTCATTCTGCCATATTTTGATATTTCAACTAGATTAGGAAATTCATAATCCCCTATTATAGTATATTCTATTTTCATGCTATTTCTTCTTAGCAGTTTCTTCGATGATCTAGTTGTCTAAAATCTATGTTCTGTATTATAACGGAGCGTTCTTCAATACCATCACATGATTTGTTTTCTTTACGCAACATTCTAATTCGCGGCGTATGACTTTTTGCTTCTAGTTTTAGATTATTCCTTTCATCGTTATTTTTACATCTTCTTATTTTATAGTAGCAATGCTGTCGTTTATTCATAAGAGTGCTTTGTTGTTCTAGTAAAGACGCTTGATATTGATGCAACTGCTCTAGTGTTTCAATATTATTTTTGCATAATATAATAGTTTGATTAGACATCTCATCAAGATTTCGTATCGCTTGACGCAACTCCATAGAATAATGAGGTTTTGTATTACTGCTTTTCGGATGATACCTAACTTATATTAATAATGCAAATATAATCTTTGTAAGCCAGTAAGGGAGTTACTCTTGTACTTTTGATAATACAATTTGTATATTAACCCCTTTTGTATCATATATCGTTTTTTTCTCTGATGGGTGCATTTCGTTTTTCAGTAACCTCTTCTTTATTACATCACTATGGTAATCTGCACCAAGTGAAGATAAACGTATGAACTTCTTATGCTGTGGATGTCGCAATGATACGTTGTTATTGGTTATCTTAATATCATAGCCCTCAAATTCCAACTGTTGAAAAGTTGGGTGACCGTCAAACTTGTTCTTATAATTTCATCAATATCGGTTTTAATTTTCTCTCGTAATGATTGCTCATTACGAAACTGCCCTCTACTCTTTGTATTCCGTGTTTTTTCATCTATGACCGTCAAATTATATTGGCGACATAATTCATTTGATGTATGCATCATCATATAGCGATCATGTTTTGTATTACAATATCGTTTTCCATCCATACATGCAGTTGCATTTACAAGAAAGTGGTTATGTATGTTCTCTGTATTTAAGTGTGTAGATACAATTACTTCAAAACGATTACCCCATATTTCATTTGCTAGTTTGACACCTATTTCATGCGCTAGTTCAGGAGTAACTTCTCCCTCCATAAATGATTGATATCCGTGATAACATAAAATATCTTTTTCATCATGAAATAATGTCTTTGTATTTACCATAGAAGTATACGGGTCATTTTGCATACAATTGATACAGGATACAAATTGTTGTTCCATAGTCTTTTCTTCATTGGTAGTGTAATCAATTACAGACTTCATGAGCGTTGTTTTATCTTTATTGGATACATACTTCACTAAATGATCTAAACGTGTCTTAACTGCCCATATGGAAGTTGTAGCCATTTATATACTACTATAACGAATTATCTACTAATATAATAAATGCATCAAGATTGTTAAGAGTTTCCTCTAATTGTGATTTATCGATTGGTCTAATATAAGAAAGTTTTACTAATTGAGTTAAACTCTTTTATTAGCGAATAATAATCGATAGGTGGTGGAACTCTTGAGTGTGTTTCAGAAAGCACCAGTCGGAGAAATCTCCTAAATAATTCTGAATATTTTTTTAGTTCTTTTTCTACAGAATTATCATATAACCTCTTTATTTCTGAAAATTTATATTCAAATATTATTAAATGATTATTAATAACATAGAGCATAATCCGATCTTTAATATATGTATGAGATATTATTTCGTTGAAATTTGCTATTACTTTATAAAATTCGTCTATTCCATCATTTTCTAAAGTGTAAACCCTTTGTTTTTATCAAATGTCGAGATAGAGTCGATATGTAAATATTTTTTTATATCTTCTCTTATAATCAATTTTATCGTTCCTTTTTATTACCTTTATAACTAATAAAACTACAAACACTAAAATCATACCTTAATATTTAGTCATCTCAATTCCTATTATCACACATTCAATTTTGATAAATAAACTTTTCTATAACAATTCGAAATCACTTATCACTGTTTAACAAATAATTTTTTCTATGTATTACTTAAAAACAAAGAGATATCTTCTAAAAATGGTTGCATTCGCCAATAACTAAGTTTAGCATTACTAATCTCAACTTCAATTTGACTTTTTGCTTCTGCCTCAATATGTGCAAGATTACGTAATTTATATATATACTTTATTTCCTCTGCATAATCTACTTTAATAAAGCCTATACGGACGCCGCAATCAACCTTATCACTAAATGCTATACTATTTCTATTAGTCTTTTCATCCCGATAGACGCAAGTATAAATTTTTTCATTTTGGAACTCCATATTCACTAATTTTCCTAGAGCGCTAACTGGCTTATACGCTTTATGCGTTCCAAGTGCAACTACTTCTGAATCATCTTTAAATTTATTCCAGAGTAAATATGTAATAACCGCTTCATAAATAGAGGCATATTGTATTATTTGAAACTTAACAAAAGGATGTAACTCATTACCGCTGACATAAAGAGCTTCCATAAGTTTAGCCATGTATCTTGCTGAATAAAATGCTCTGCCAAGACGATCTTTCAGTTCATTATCATTGTCTATAAAATCAAATTTTTTTATGTGCCACTCTAAATCCCCAGGTAAATCCTTAGTGCAATAATTTTGAACAGATTCTCTTACTTCTTTCTCTAATGGCATTTTATATTCCTCCTTAAATAGTAATAATCTTAATTTTTTTCCTTTTATAAATTGCTAATATTATTAACCCATTATAACATTCTTAAATAAACAATTATAGATAAAACTCAGTAAAGAAATAATTGAACTTTTCTAATTCCAGTTAATTTATGTTAAATGAAACAAAGAAATTTATGCAATAACAATGCAGTAAGTACAAAAAAGAACTTTAAATATAATTTCATACATATAATTTTCCATTATTTATATCAATAGTAAGGGCTGACAATAGTTTTAACAATAAAATATAGTTATTTACTAAAAAACAGGAAAAATAAAAAGATGGCATTCAACCATAAAGATTGCTTGCCATCAGAATTTATATTATATCAATTTACAACTATTCCCACTCAATCGTTCCGCACGGTTTCGGTGTCAAATCATAGCACACACGATTCACATTCGCAACTTCCTTCAAAATACGATCCGTAATCCTATGCAGCACCGGCCAGTCAATATCCTCAATCGACGCCGTCATTGCATCAATCGTATTCACCGCACGCAGAATTACCGGATACTCAAAGCTTCTCGCGTTATTCTTCACACCGACAGACTTGAAATCCGGAACGATGGTGAAATACTGCCAAACCTTCTGATCCAGACCTGCTGCCGCAAACTCTTCGCGTAAAATCGCATCCGACTCACGCACCGCCTCCAGGCGATCCTTCGTAATAGCTCCAAGACAACGCACACCCAGACCAGGTCCTGGGAACGGCTGACGGAACACCATATCATGAGGCAATCCCAGCTCCAGCCCACACGCACGCACTTCATCCTTAAACAGCTGACGCAATGGCTCTACCAGCTCAAACGCCAGATCATCCGGCAATCCACCGACATTGTGATGCGATTTTACTACCTTTGCCGTCTTGGTGCCGCTCTCCACGATATCCGGATAGATGGTCCCCTGTGCCAGAAAATCTATACCCTCCAGCTTACGAGCCTCTTCCTCAAACACACGGATAAACTCCGCACCGATAATCTTACGCTTCTGCTCCGGCTCTGCCACATCCTTCAGCTTTCCAAGAAACCGTTCACTTGCATCCACATAAATCAGATTCGCATCCATCTGATTCTTAAATACTTCAATTACGCTTTCCGACTCCCCTTTGCGCATCAGCCCATGATTGACATGTACACAATACAGCTGCTTGCCGATTGCCTTTAACAGCAATGCTGCCACTACAGAGCTGTCCACGCCGCCGGACAATGCCAGCAGCACCTTGCGGTCCTTCACCTGCTCGCGAATCAGCTCCACCTGATCCGCCACAAAATTCTTCATATTCCAGTTTGCCTCTGCCTTGCAGACAGTGAAAACAAACGTTTTTAACACTTCCTCTGTCGGCCATTCCTCCAGCTTCTGCTCACATAATGCCGGTGCATGGTCAATCGCAATTACCGGATATCCAGCTTCATAAACTTCCGGCAAGACATCGATATCCTTACCATCGACAAAGCGGTGTTCCCCACCGTTTAAGATGATACCCTTTACATTCGGCAGCTTCTGCAGCTCCGCTTTTGTGATATCATGCGGATAAATCTCGCTGTATACACCCAATGCACGAATTTCTCTGGCAAGTGTTGTATTCTCACTGCTGCCTAGATCCAGAATAACAATCATATCTTGTTTCATACGCTAATCTCCTCTACTCTTTTTGTCCAAATCAAGTGTACCATATTTCATTGTCCAGTAACATAAAAAAATGGAAAATATTAGCCAAAAGCCGCACAAAATTGCACGCAGAAAGAAAACTCCGCAATTTTTACAAACTGCGGTGTCTTTTTCAGCACACAGCTTCCTGTGAAGCGGATGGCTGCTGTACTACTGTACTGGACAGTACCTTATCCTTCTTGCGAATGCGTATAAATAGCAGAACCGCCACACCGGCAGCGATGCTTTCTGCAATCAGGAAGGAATACCATATACCATCCAGACCAAACCAGGCCGCAAACAGCCAGGATAACGGCAGGGTGATACAAAGCTGTCGAAGCAGGAAAACAATCAGGGATTGCAAGCCAAGCCCCATCGCCTGAAATAATGTTGGCAGAATAAACCCAAGGGCTGCCGGAAGGAAGCTGATACTGATGATACGCAAGGCCGGAACACCGATACGCAGCATATCCTCACTGGCATGAAACAGCATCAGCAGCTGTGTTGGAAACAGCAGGAAAATCGCACAGCCGCAAACCATGATAGCGAGCGTCACCATGATGGCATACTTCAATGTCTGCAAGAGACGTTCATGACTGCCTGCTCCATAATTGTAGCCCATGATTGGCATCGCCCCCTGCGTCAGCCCGCTCGCCGGCATGAATACAAAGGTCTGCAGCTTATAATAAATACCATATACGGAAACAGCCGTATTGGAGAACTGAATCAAAATGGAATTTAAACCAATCACAAGAACACTGCCCAGTGCATTCATGCAGGCATTGGGAATCCCCACTGAAAGAATGCGGCGAATGGTATCCCAGGAGAAATGAAACTGCTTCAAATCCAGCTTCACATCGAATTTTCTTGTCAGGAATATAAACAGCGATAGCGACATAGCGAAAATTTGTCCGATTACCGTTGCGATTGCCGCTCCCTTTACCCCCATTGCCGGAAAGCCCAACAGCCCGAAAATCATGATAGGGTCCAGGATAATATTTGTGATTGCTCCTGCCGCCTGTATCGCCATAGGGAAAATCATTTTCCCCATCGATTGGAATACCTTCTCAATTAAAATATGGAAGAAACAGCCAAAGCACAGAAATACACAGACATACGTATACATGCAGGCATCATCCAGTATTGCCGCAGAATCTGTAAACATCTCAAAAAACGGGCGAATCGTAAAGCTGCCGATTGCGACAAACAGCAGATATCCGATCAGCGACAGCAGCAGACCATGCGCCACCGCACTGTTCGCTTCCTTCTGATTTTGCTCACCAAGCTTTCTTGCTATATAGGAATTCACCCCAACACCGATTCCCACGGAACAGGCTACAATCAGTGTCTGTATCGGAAAAGCCAAGGAAACAGCCGTAAGTGCATCTTCTCCAATCTGAGCCACAAACATACTGTCTACAATGTTGTACAGCGACTGTATCAGCATGGACAGCATCGGAGGAAAAGCCATTGACATCAGCAATGGTAAAACAGGCTTATAACCCATTTTGTTTTGTTCAATTGTTTGCATGACAAACCTCCTCTTCTCACAAAAAACCTCCATTCATCTATTTTGGAAACATGAAAATAGAAAAAATGGAGGTTATTCAAACCTATTTGGTTGTTGTCATCATTCTAATATAAAAATCGTGATTTGGCAATACCCTATGCATCAATTTCATGAATATATGCCACATCATGAAACAGTTCCAGCAGCCTGGCAGCCTGATACGTATCCGGCAGAACAACGATCAAATCCACCTGATAACAGCTATGCTCCTGTGTCAGACTCACATTCAGTATCTCAATCTGCATGCGCTTCAAGCGTTCCTGCAAATCCTGCAAAGCCTCCTTATTCTGGTCAATGACAAAGGACAGCTCCTCCTTATACGACTCCCGCAGCCAGCGGTGATTCCGGTGAAGGATGATCTGCACAAATACAATCAGCACTGCTGTAAGAATCCCAAGCACATACAGGCCGCTGCCAATCGCCATACCGATTGCACTTGTTGCCCATATGCCTGCCGCCGTCGTCAGTCCACTGATCGTATTTTTACGCATAAACATAAAATAAATTTCTAATTATCTTTTCATAAGTTCTTATAACACCGATATATCCCTATTTTACAGGCTTTATCGGTGTTTTCTTTTTGGCAGATACTTCTTATAACCACTCATAAATCTGCATATCTTGTCTTTTTATCGTAGTAAATTTCGTAGTAAATTACTAGGCTATCAGACTTCGCATTTCCATGTTTGCTCCTGTCTGTGAAGCATGGGCGTACAGGTTCAGCGTTATCATTATGCTGGAATGTCCCATAATGTATTGCAGGTTCTTTGGGTTCATGTTTTTCTGTGCTAATCGTGTACAAAACGTATGTCTTAATATATGCGGGGTTATCTTCGGTAAGGGTTCATCATGGTACTTATTGTATTTCTTTACTATATTTCTCAATGTAGAAGTATAGTAACAAGCTGTCATAGGCATACCTTTCTGATTAAGAAACAGGAAATTGCGGTAACCGTCAATTACAATCCCTTTTCCAGTTTTTTTGCGTTTCAACACTCTTTGAAATGCTTTTCCTGCTTCTTCGCTCATAGGAACTTTTCGTATGCCACACTTTGTTTTTGGCGTTTCTATATAATATCCCTCTTGATTGCGTAATAACTGGTGGTTGATATTGAGTGTATGATTTTCAAAATCTAAGTCCTGTACAGTAAGTCCACACAATTCAGATATTCGTAAGCCTGTTTTTAACAGTATCAGCACATCATCATAATATTTCTGATACACCGTATCATACTGGAGAAAGGACAGCAGTTTTTCTTCCTGTTCCTCACTCAATGCCTGTCTGCTTTCGCTGTCATCATCAATAACCTCGCTTAACTGAAAATCAAAAGGGTTCTTCCTTACATAATCGTCCTCGATTGCCATATAGAAAGAAGCCTTTAAGGAACGCTTATAGTTACTAATGGTTTTGAAGCCGTAGCCCTTTTCTTTCATTCTGACCGCCCATTCTTTTGCGTCTGACGGTTTAATGCTGTCTATGCTTCGTGAACCCAGCTTGTCCTGTTTCAATGCGTCCATGAGATATTTTCGCCCTGCTAGTGTATTCTTCTTGACATTGATTCTCTGTGCCGTCTTTTTGGCATATAGTTCACACAATGTCATTTTCTTTCCTTTGGTGTCTATTCCGTCCTCTAAATCACGCTGTATCTCCCGTTCCTTTTCCCTAAGAGATAAATCATCACGCTTTCCTTTCGGTACTCTGTCCGTAGCCACCAGTTTCCATGAATACACAACCTTTGTTTCGCCTGCACGATTAACATATTTATACATATATCTGCCGTCTGCCCTTTGGCTCTCTCCAGTCCTTAAAATGCGACCTTTGTTATCCCGTCTTTTTTCTGACATCTTTCAAAACTCCTTTCAAAACTGAAAGAGCCTTGTTACGACATATAAGTATCATATCATGCACAAAGCTCTTTTGCATTAGATTTCTTCCAATTTATCAATCATATGTTCAAATTTCTTTTTCTTAATCAGCATACGGTTTCCGTTCATCACAACACACTCGTCTTTATATTCACTTGCAATACGGCGGAGTTTGTTCTCTCCGATACGGAAATAACTGGACGCTTCCTCAATCGTCATAAGGTAGCGTTCCCATAATGGTGTATTTAAATCATACATAAAACTGCACCTCCTTTCTTTTTTGATTTTTAAACAGTCTGACGGCTTTTATCATAGCCCACAGGAGTTCCACCTCTGCATAGTTCTTATGTAGCCGTACCCATTGCGTGCGACGCTCTGAACGCTCAAGCTGTGGCTGTACGGGAGTATCATTATCAGACAGGACAGGTCATGGCGATAAAAGAGGATAAATCTTTTACATGGACGCTGACAGTTTCCGCTCGCTTTAAAGGGAAAAGGTCATGGCGTATCAGCTCCAACGGCTCGCTGTCTGTCTAATGTATCAGACTGCTTTATTCAGTTGTCAAAGAACACGAAAGAAGAAAATCATCTCTCCTATATACCGCGTTGGAAAAGAGAGGAAATGTAACCAAAATTCAAACATTTTTTCTTTTTTCACTACTATCTGTATAGCAAACGTCCATTTGTTAAGCTGGTGATGAAAAAAGATTATTTTTCTTTTCACACCCTAACTACCCAAACCATACTGTTACTGCCAACAATAGAATGAAATATTTTCTTCACTCCATATCAGGACAGAATAGCGTTATTTGTATCACATTTCTTAAACTTTTTTCTTTCTACGCCATATAGGGAACGGAAACCTTAAATTGTTAAGTTGAGGATAAAATAATTTTCTCTTTCCGCATCAACACTCAACAGCTAATGCCTGTTTGAATACAAATCAAGAAATAAAGTGTGATTTCCTCTTTCTGCATAATACTGTCCGCTTAACTCGATTTTCCGACATTTTTTTCAAAACTTTTTTCGTCTTTCACTTCATATAGGGACAGCAAGCCAAAATTTAATGACCTATTTTCAAAAAAAGTTTAGATTTCCTCAACTTCACTCCATATAAGGAATAGAAACCTTGTTTTGTTGCAGATTTTTCAAAATAATTTCAATTTCTTTTTAATCTTCGTGTCTGTACACCGAGTAAAAATTTTATGACCCCATTTCAAAAATAGTTAGATTTCCTTTTCTCGCACCATATCTGTACGCAAGTAGCTGTTTTGTTGCAGATTTCTGTAAAAAATTTGTTTTTCTTCTTTTAATAAACATAGGGAATGAAAAAAGCTCTTTGTTGACTAAATCTGAAAATTTCCATTGCATTAAAAAATACCGTTATTCTTTCTTTTAAATAACGGTATCTCTATTTATAACTCATTAAAACAGATTAAACTAAATGGCTAAAAAACAAAAAGTAGGAGGAAGTATGTGTCACAACTTTGTTTTGGTTTATCTTTCAAACATATCATTCTATGTTTATTCCCGCACGACAAATATTCCGTTTTCTGATGTATCCCACATAAAGTTTTCCCTGTTTACAGTTTGTTCAGTCGCAATTTCAATTTTGGATAGTCCTATATCTGAGGGAACATCATCAGCTTTATAGACCATATAAAAATTCAAATAATATTCATTTTTAGAAGTTGATATATGATACATTCCGTCTAATTCAATTCGTTTATTTCCATTATTATTTTCACTAGATGATGCACAATCACCAGAATATTCTTGTATATCTCCATCAATAAATTCGAAGAAAGAAGAAATTTGTTTATTTATATCCTCTATGTCTTTTTTACTGTTTTGTGAAAACAATTTTTCAAATTCTTTTACATTGCCTTCATTGTATAAATCTATAATTTGTTTCATCATATTATCTGATATTTCTTGTTCCGATTTAAACCAATTAGACATATACTCATTTCTATTTGAGCCAACATTCGTACACCCACAGAAACTTAACATCAATATCATACAAAAAATAAATATTATTTGTTTCATATTATTTATACCTCATTTAATACTTAAATATTTTATATCTATATAACCTATATTTACATTGTAGCATTTAGCTTTAAACTTGTCTTTAACTTTCTCCATAAAATAAATTATTGCTTTTCTAAAACATCGTCATTCTCTTGTGGAATAGCGGTATCTATTCGTTCTTCTATGGTTGATTTTTCTAATTGTAATAAGTGTTTATGCTTGTCTTTAAGTTCTGCCTGTTCAATCATATCTTTTAGTATCGTTGTATGATTTTCTCTGTCTAATGCCTGTACCATTTTTATGGTTGGTGCAACCTGTCTTTGTAACCAATGCAACGCTTTTTGTAAAGTATAAGGTTCTGGCTTTGTAGTTAAGCGTATCGGTTCTCTGTTTTCCCCTACAAACCATGCCCAATCATCATTTGTTTTCCATTGATTTTTTGGCTTGTCGTCCTCTCTGTCAACAAAGCGGACATAATGATTGATGATAGAAAAAGCAGTGCGTTCAGCGTCCCGATAAGTCAGTAAATCTACAACCGCATAATAGGCTCGTTCATTCTTCATGCGTATTTCAAAGCGGTTCTTAATCTCCGTATCTTCAACTTCTATGCTATTCTTGACATACTGCTCATAATTTTTCTGATAAGCACACATATATAATTCACTGCTTGTTGAACCGAGATATAAGGTTTCTCCTGTATTCTTTGGTAAATCGCTACCACATTTTTCCGTACCGCTGTAATCTTTCTGCATACGAAAGTAGGAGATACATTCGCCAGCCTTGTATTTTTCCTTTAACTTTGGAATATCCAATATTCCTGCTTTATCATTGATTGCCAAGTCAAGCCGTTTCATCTTACCACCTGCCGTTAAACAATCAAGCATGAAGTCATACCATGAGCGTTCCTGTGCCAATAGATAACTTTCCATTTGACGACAGCCTCTGCCTTTCAGTTCCAATAAAACACCTAAATGCTCTTGCATGGAACACATGACATTGATGTCGCCTAAAACATATTTGCTTTCATATCCGTATTTTCCATAATCTTCATAAAGCATATAATCGGGTTTTAGTTGTAATACATCACGGATAATCGCCAATGCGTCCGTAGTAGGAAAGCGAACACGGAAGTAATCAATCAACAGGAATAGTGGTTCTTGTGGATTGAAACGCTCAATCTGTTTTTCTATGACTCCTTTTAATTCGTCATTCAATGGCTGTTTCCCTTTTTCAATGCGGTTGTAATATTCACGGCTGATACCACAAGCAACAGCAAGCCTTGTTTGTGTTACTCCGTATTCCTCACGCTTTTGTCTTAATTCTTCAATAAAGTTTTTATCATTCATTCTTTAATTCCTCCAATCAAAAAAGGCAACTACCATTTACTGATAATTGCCTATCATTAAAAATCCGTATAGAAAAAGCAGTCAATCCTAAGACTAACTGCTCTGATTGCTATGAAGTGCTTGTATTTTCTTTACCACTTCTTGCCTATAATTTTCAATATCCAAAACTCTTTTTTTACCTGCTGTTAAATACATAATCGGTAAATCAATTTTTTCAAAATCATTCAACAATAATAACGGTTCTTCAAAAATGCAAAACGGTTGTCCTATTTGACAACTAGTGCTTTCTTGATAAATTCTAAAATCCTCAAATAAAAATTCATTTTGAGGAAGTGTAATATTTTTAACTTCTTCTCTATACAAGTATCTTGCAAAGTTATACAATCCAAATGCAAAAAAGGAAATTTTTCTTGTAAATGGATTTTCTCCATAATCTTTTGATTTTCTATGTGCTTTACAGAGATTAGCCAATTCCAATGAGAATTTTTCCCAATTTTTTTCTATTAGTGCAAGGAAACCGTTTATCACAGCTTTTTCTTCTGCTGTATGTTTATTTTGAAGAAATTCTTTACTTTCATCAATCACATATTGTTTCCACATAGGTTCTTGATAATACAGATACATCACTAAATTTGTGATACTGCATGCAGACTTTAACCCATTCTTACTAAGTCCGTTTTCTTTTGGAAATATTTTTTCAATGTCACGAAAGCGGTTTGCACAGAATATATGTGGTAAAATATTCCAAGCGTGAATGGAATGGTCGCAACCGCTGTTTGTTATTGTGAGTTGTCCCCATGTTACTGCCGAATTGAACGCATTATTTAAATAGCTCATATCCTTTTCTTGTAATGCTAAGTAACTTCCTAAATAAACAATCTTTTTTCCGAAATTTTCATGCAATAATTTCAGCCATATAATAATCTGTTCTTCTGGCTTTTTACTTTGACAGTATTTCGTATACTTCTTTAATCGCTCATCAATATATGCGTTCATGTTGGCATATCCAAACATTTTATCCACATTTTGTAAATATAGTTTGATAAGTTCCTTTTTTTCCATAGAGTACCTCGTTTCACTTATAAAATTTTGCTATTTGCTACATAAATGCTTTCAATCCCATTAGAATAAGTATAATAGCAATATATACACCCCACTTATCCCAATTATAAGTGTCATAATAAAATTGAAAACAATACAAACTTTCTTCTGATTTAAAGAAAAATGTTCAAATTTTTCAAGGTTGTATTGACGAATATAACTTTTAGTAATTATGGAATAAATTGAATAACCAATAGCAATGATACTTGAAATAATAGCAATAATATCAGTCATTTTACAATCCATATCTTCCCTCCTAAAAAGTTTGCATATCATTACCACAAAAATTAAAATATTATAATGTTTAAATTTATTGTTTTTCTTTTGTGAAATAGATACTTTTTATATCACATCTTATAAAATGCGGTTTTGCCTTGTAAATACAGCGTTTTCCGCCTGTTAGTGTATAGTGTCTTTTGTTTTTTGTGCCCCCCTTGTTAGATAACGGGGGCTTAATCTTCGCTCGCCACAGGCTCGCTCACAGACGAAGTAAACCAGCCACTTGCAAGACATGGCAGAAAAATCTGAAAGATTTTCCTGCCACCGTGTCTGGATCACTCCGTCTGCCTAACTAATAATATAGTATTATGTAAAAATGTCATTTTATTTAGGTACATCTACCGAATAGCTTAAACAGTCACCTCTTTTGTTACTTTGTAAGTCATTGTAATACCATAGATACATGACTCTGTCATATACATTGATTTCAATTACACCGTCCGGTTTTTGTCCTTCTACTTCCAATGAATAGATTTCTTTATCATGTGCATAGCCGTAAACAAAACGCTTGCTTGGATAATCGGGGTTTAAGTCTTGTTGGAAATCACTTAATTTCAAAGAAGAGTGAATAAGCTCTGTAATATCATCTAACAAAATTCTATCTCGTTTCGTTGTAACCGGTGTAGCATTTATAAATGCGTATTGTGTATGCCCATTCTGTATCTGCTTTTTACAACGAGCCATTACTAAGCCTTGAATATCATCGTTATCATTTCCAGCCCGATAGAAAATCGTATCATATTTTTTGCCTTGCCATATATGCAAGGTTTCATCAACATGATTAAGAAAATCAGCAGGAACCGAAAGTTCCTCATTTTCAGCATTCAAAGTGGAAAGTTGAATAGCTTCTTCAATCGTGTCATAATATACAAGCTTGGCATTATTTTTATCATAATCATTTATCGTAAATTCCACGTATTCATTATCTTTATTTTCTTCTTCCGGAACATAAGTATAACGACCATTTTCAATATGGTCATCATATTCAACATCAACAAATAACCCAATCCCTATCAGAGCTACAAAAATCAAAGAAATCGCTCCAATTATGATTAACATTATTTTCAAAAATTTTTTCATGGCATACACTTCCTTAATCACTTCAAGTTTATCTATTATTATTTATCATATTATATCATTAGAAAATTGAGTAGTCATCACTTTTCTAGTATCTGTCAGAATATTTTTTATTCCATAAATTATCAAGAGTGTAAACATTGCTACGCAACAAGCTCTTGACAATTCATGTCCTAAAAAATGATTAATAATCAAGCAGAAAAAGAATAGTTATACTGTATTACAGCAACAAAAAAGACATCTCATATTCTGTATGAAATGCCAATTTTGCCTTTATTTATGCTGTTTTCTCTGTCGTATCAAGGTTCTTTCATTCGTAGTAAATTAGTGGTAAAATTCTTTTATTTTTTGTTTCATATTGCTTAAAATCCCTGTGTTTATGCGGATAATTCGATTTTTACTCTTTTTTATGAATAAAAATCATACCGGCCCCAAGAAAGCCGACTCCGGTCACAATCTGTGCCGCAATACGGGAGGGATCCAGTGCGATCCCCTTATCTCCCAGAATATCAGAGAAACCATACTTGGATACGATCATGATCAAAGCAGCACCACTGGCAACGATCAGGTGCGTACGAATGCCAGCCTCCTTATTGCGGCTTTTCCGTTCATAGCCGATAATACCTCCACAGATTCCCGCAAGCAGGATCCGAACAAGAAATTCCATCTGTGTTTCCAGCTGCATGATATTCATCATATTACCATCTTCTTTCTTCTGTATCCCTTCTTTATATTATACAACACCTTCTGATAATCGTATATGCTGACGGAAGAAAAACGGCAAATGAAAGGCTTTATCAACGTCGATCCTTTGATACCTCTCCGGTATACAAAAAACCATATCCCGAACCGATGATGTCCCACTCCTTCTGCCCGCAGGAGCGTCGCAATACCCATGGATACGCTGTATATTCCGCATTGGGCTCCAGTGTATGATCCTTGGTATGGAATGCATTGAACACCGTAATAAAATCCGTATAAACAACGATCACCTCATCGGACTTCTGTTTCCTGAAGCTGTCCGCAAACTGCCTGTATGCTGATTCATCATAGCTGAGCTTTGTCATTTTACAATCCAGCAGCTCCTGAGGAAATGTCTGCTCCACCAGTGTCATAGCATGTTCAACATCCTCCCTTTCATAGATATCAGAATGTATCTCTCCCCGTTTGCATGCGACATTCCTCCATGAATTGGAAAAGAAGTACGGTACAAAGAAAGCGAGGATACCGCAAATGAAGATAATTACAATGCCAATTTTCTTTTTCATAAGTTAGCCCCCTTCCGACTGTAGCCGTTTACACCCCCAGTATATCATCCACACGGTATACAGAATCTTAAGAAATCTTATGCTGACCTTACAATCTTCTTACGGCGCAGCTTTCGGTTCTCGTGATTCCTTTTCTTTCGCAGCTTCCAGTAGTGCATGCAGCAGGCGCACAGCCTCCTCCATATCCTCCATTTTGATTGCCGCAAATGAAAGAACAAGCTCTCCCTGTGCATTTCTCTGCAGCATCATACTATGCTTTCTGGCTTCCTGAATAACCGATTCCAGCGAGAGCACATACGGAAATCGCAGAATAAACTGCAATGCAGCCTCCTCCAGCAATATATCCGCTTGTGGAAACCACTGTTCCAGCAATGTGCGCATATGACTGCTCTTGTGTTCATAGTGCCTGCGCAGCCGCCGTACATGTCGCTCCAGATGCCCGTCCGCAATATATCTTGCCAAAGCCAGCTGTTCGATTTTGCTGGAGGTTGGCGAATAGCTGTTTGCACGCTGGTCATAGCGGTATTGCAAAGCCTGCGGAATCACCATATAGCTGATTCGCAGAGACGGCAACAGAATTTTTGAAAAGGATCCGATGTAAACGACATGACCCCCGGTATCAAAGCCCTGCATGGCAGGCGTCATACGCGTATGATAGCACAGCTCCCCGTTATGGTCATCCTCAATGATCATGGCGTTTCTTTCTGCCGCCCAGGCAAGCAGCTCCTTGCGTTTTTTCTTATTCAAAGGCTGATGATTGTATCCCGCAGACGCACTGTTTACATACAGCAGATTGACATCACTTGCCGTTAGCTCCTGCATGCAGATACCGTCTGCTTCTCTGCGCAGCCTGCGCACAGGAAATGCGTAATCGGAAAAGACGGTTTCTGCCTGTGGAAACCCACTCTCCTCCAATCCGATCACGACGGGTTTATCCAGCAGTCCGCATAGCACATACAGCAGTGATTGAAAGCTTGATCCAATGAGAAGCTGATCGCTTGTACACAATACACCACGCACAGTATAGGCATATTTCTGTAGTGCCATGCGAAGCCGCAGTTCTCCTCTTGCCTCTCCGTATGTCGCTATTTCATAATGACCGTCCAGGACCTCCTTGAGATACTTCTTCCACAAAGCCAGATCAAAAGAGCTGACATCCATTGTCTGCGAGCGGAAATCATAGCGGATTTTTTCATCCTGCAGTGCTGTCCCCTGCTCTGTTACCGCCTTGCGCAGCTGAACGTTCTCCGGCTCGACATCCACAAAAAAACCCTTCTGCGGAATTGACAGGATATAGCCCTCCTCCAGCAGCTTTTCATAGGCGCGCTCAATGCTCGTCTTGGATACCTTCATCAGCACCTCACATTTCCGTATGCTAGGCAGCTGATCGCCTTTTACCAGATAGCCGCAGAGAATATCCGCGCGCAGCTTTTCATAAATTTGCAGGTACAATGCCTTCCCTGTGGTTCGTTCAAAATTTATCGTTTTCAATTTCATTGTTATCACCATCTTCAGTATAGCATACTGTACCTTAAATTTATCATAAATCTGTATATTTTTAAATGAACAGAAAGCTGATAGAATAACGGCAGAAACGAAGGGAGTAGCACATATGAAAGCAATGGATGTAAAAGATATCGTAACAGCCGCACTAGGAATTGCTCTTGTATTTCTGGCGACGTGGCTGTTCAAGGTGCCAAACGGCATACAGGGATATTTCAATCTGGGCGACGGTTTTCTCCTGCTGTTCGCCTCTGTACTGAATCCCTTTCTCGCCTTTATGGTTGGCGGTGTCGGCAGTGCGCTGGCTGATCTTAGCGGCGGGTATGGCATGTATGCAATATTCACCCTGCTTATCAAAGGAATGGAGGCTGTTCTCGCTTCCTGGCTTGTCTGCAGGGGACGTTCCTCATTTCGCTATGTTGCCTATATACTGGGTGGATTGCTGATGATTGGCGGATATTTTCTTGCGGATGCCTATATCAATCAAAGCTGGCAGCTTTCACTGACCGGTATTCCGGGTAATCTGATACAGGCTGCAGCAGGCTATGTCATTGCACTGGCAGCCTATCCTCTTTTGCAAAAAAGGATGCACAGGCATCCGGATATGCATCATGGGGCCGTCTAATACAGACGGTTCTTTTTTCTATCTGCCAGGTGACAGGTAAGCGTATGCCGTTGTATACATACCAGAGATACTAGCAGGGAACATCCCTCTGCCAGCACAATCGCCAGCCATACCCCTTTGCTCCCCAGCCAGACTGGAAGAAGCAGCAGAAACAGCAGATAAAAGCCAAAGGTTCTGGAAAATGAGATCAGGGCGGACAATCTGCCCTGTGACAATGCAGTAAACATTGCCGAAGAGAAGATATTGAAGCCGCTGAACAGCAAGCTAAAGGCAAATATGACAAAGCCCTGCAGGGCAATCGCATATACGTCGGTGTTGATGTCGGTAAATAGGGCAACAAGAGGTCTTTGAAACAGGATGGTTGTGAAGAAGATGATTAGGGAGCTAATCACTACGATTTTTATGCATTTACGTAAAAGCTGCAATAAACGCGTTGTATCCTTCCTCCCATATTGATAGCTGATCAATGGCGCAGCCCCCATGGAAAAGCCGATGTACAGACTGGTGAGCAGAAACTGCGTAAAAACAATAATTGTTCCTGCGGCAACGCCAGCCTCTTGATGAAGCCGAAATAGAATCGTGTTTAAAAGCAGTGTTGTAAGTGCAGCCGCCAGCTGACTCACCATCTCACTGGAGCCGTTTAGACAGCTTTCCTTCAGCATTTCAATATCCCAAACCGGTCGTGAAAAATACAGCTCCTTTTGCTTCCTTTGCAGGAAAAACAGCGTTCCGTATACCGCCGGCACCATATAGCCGATTCCGGTTGCCAGGGCACTGCCTTCAATTCCCATAGGAAAGCCAGCCATAAAGACGACATCCAAAACAACATTGACTCCCCCGGCACAAATTGCCAGCACCATGCCCAGCAGCGGACGTCCCGCTGCTACCAGCATGCTTTGATACAATACCTGCAGCATACAGAAGGGAGTAAAAAGAAGAAGCATGGACAGATATCCTCTTGCATAGGGCAATATTCGTCCCTTGGCATGCAACAGCTGCAGCAGCTCATCAAGGAACAGCGAAGCTGCAAGAGCAAGGACACAGCCGATTCCAATCGTACAGACACAAAGCAGAGCGGCATTTTGCCGAACCTTTTCCAAAAGACCTGCCCCCATATCGCGGCACAGCACAGCAACGCCTCCGCTTGCCAGCATCGAGGATAAACCAATGATCAGATTGATCATGGGACAGACGATATTGATTGCGGAAAGTGCATCTGTATTCACCAGACGCGAGACAAACAGGGTATCTGTTATCGTGTAAATTCCCATCGCCAGCATCATAACGATGGAAGGTGCCACAAAGCGAAGCAGCTGCGGCAGCGTACGAGTCGCACCCAGTGTATTCTCACGCATCCTGTGTTCTCCTGTAATACAGCCGCTGTAGCGGATAACCAAACTCCACCAGCTCTTCTCCGCATACAAAACCGGCTTCCAGCAAAAGTCTGCGATATCCGGTATCGGCTCTATCGGTAGAGCGGAAGCAGGTAATCGCCAAATCGGTATGTGCGGCACAGGTACATAGCATCCATTCCACCAGCTGTTCCATGACATCCGGACTGCGCAGCTGCGGATGAATGGCCAGTACATCGATTTGTCCGCTTTGCAGCTGTAGCTGAATCGCCGCAAACACCGTCTTGTCAAAGGAAACCAGAAATGCTTCCTTCTGCTTCATACAGTCCAGCAGCTGCTGTTCATATGCTGCCTCCTCAAGGAAGGGAAAAAAATCCACCGCCTGTCGCATCAGCTTCATCCAAGTGTCCAAATCCTTTGGAGTTGCGTGTTGCACCTGCAGCTCACGCATTGCAGACTCTGTACGATTCAGCTCGTGCAGCTGCAGGGGATGCTGAAGCGCATAATAACGCTGCTCCTTGCGAAACTGTGTACAGGTCATCTTGTATAGCTGTTTAAATGCCTTGGAAAAGGCCTGTGAGCTTTCATAGCCATAGGATACGGCAATTTCCAGCACAGATGCATCTGTTTCACACAGACATCGTGCCGCTTCACTTATTCTTCTTCGCTTCACATAATCGTGCATCCGCATACCGCACAGCTGGGTAAAGCTGCGATGCACATAATAGGGCGAATACTGCATATGCTGCGCTACTGTCTGCAGGGAAACCGGTTCCTGCAAATGCTCCTCCAGATAAGAAAGCGTCCTTATGACAAGCTCCTGTTTTTCATTCATGGCATTACCTCCTAACTTTCTGGAAAAGTATAGCAGGTTTCCTGTACTCCTGCGTCATCAATCTTGCCCTGTCAGCTCCATGCCCTTTTTCTTATACTTCCATGAAAGCAGTACAGAAAAATACGCAGGCAGCCGCATTGGTTGAGCCGTATTACGTCAATGGAGTGCTTCTAGTGAATAAAAAGCATGCACTGCCACAGAATTACAGAGGAATGGATCAAATCGATCATCATGAAAAGCAAAGCGCCAAAGCGCCCCTTTTCTTATGCAGCTTTTAAATGATAGCCGAAAGCGAGTAAGATTGTAGCAGACAATGCAGTCCACTATATTCAGAAGCCGAGGACTAATGCATATTCTGATTCGCAGCTGATGCTATTTGCATGTGTTGGCGTTGCGGTACAGAAAAACAGTTCGATGCGTGAACATTCACAATACCGACAGTCTGCAAATCTGATTTGCTGCTATTTGCATATGCTTGCGCTGCTGTGCAGAAAACAGTCCGGCTCGTGATCATTCACAATGCCGACAGCCTGCAGATAGGAATAGATAATCACACTTCCGACAAACCGCATACCGCGTTTGTACAGATCTGCGCTGATTTCATCGGAAAGCGCGGTGTGTGTTGGCAGCTCCTTCTGTGTTCGATACATCACCCTTCCCTCGCTGAAGCCCCATAAATAGGCGGAAAAGCTACCGTATTCCTTTTGTATTTGCTGAAAGACAGCAGCATTTTTCACAGCAGCCTTGATCTTCAGACGATTTCGGATAATACCGGGGTTCTGCAAGAGCTCCTTCTGTTTTTCCTCGCTATAGCCTGCGACCCTTGCGACATCAAAGCCATCAAAGGCTTCCCGAAATGCCTCCCGCTTTTTCAAAATCGTAAGCCATGACAGTCCAGCCTGAAACGATTCCAGAAGCAGCATCTCAAACAGCTTATGGTCGTCATGCACCTCTCTTCCCCACTCCTCATCATGATAGCGAACATAAATTTCAGGCACGTTTTCTGCCCAGAAACAGCGTTTTTTCTCCATCTTTTCATCCTCATTTCCTTTGCTTTATTATACCAGAGGCAGCCGGTATATGACCAGCATTCCTCATCAATTCCTTCTGTAAGCAAATGGGAAGCTGTAAAGCAGTCACTGCATCCAGCCCCTCGTGAAATCCGTAAGCGCTCAGTGCCTCCTGCATACGGATTCTTACGGCATTTAGATATCTGCCAAGTGCTTTGCCAGATGCATTCAGCCTGATGGCATGCTCCCTTTGCAAAAGCAGTCCCTTTGCTTCCAGACGTTTGATTGCACGGCAGACACTGGCCCGGGAATATCCAAGATAGACAGCGATATCAATCTGACGTACCACCCTCTGTTCCTGCTCCAGTATATCGATGACCTGCAGATATTTCTGCTGTGAGGCTGTCAGCATCATTTCACACCCCATGCAATTAAGCTGCGCTCATTGACTCTTTGCACATGTACATCATGCAGCTGCTTCTGCAGCAGCATACGAATCTCCTTTTCACTGTACATATGTACATCCCCCTCCCTTTGAAAACGGAAATACAGATTCATGATTCTTCGAGATACTGCCCCCTGTGTACAATCACCAATTACAAAAAAGCCGCCATATCGCAATACCCTCCCCACTTCCTGCAATACCCTGCAGGGATCAGAATAATGATGAAAGGAATCGTTGCAGTATACCAGATCAAAGCTCGCATCGGGAAAAGGCAGCTTTGCCGCATCACCCAACAGCAGCTTTGCTCGCCCCTTCATCACCTGCTTTCCCATACGCAGCATGTTTTTACTCAGATCAATTCCCGTAAACCGGCGCCCGCTATCCTCATCATACAGCTGCTTCATCAGCGCACAGGTACCACATCCCAGATCCAATACATCCCGCACAGGAAGCTGTATCATCATCTCCAGCATGAACGGATACAGCTCCCTTGCATGTTTTCCGCTGCAGGCGGTATCATAGGTATCTGCCTGTTTATCAAATGCAATTCGTGATTGTTCTGTTTTATTCATAGTAGCTCCTCCTTTAATGAACGATGTTCATTCATTTCTCAAAAAGCAATCCCTGATCAAATGGTGTTATCAGGGATACATTCCTGTTTCAGCAGCAGATCGATATACACACGCAGCTGGTGGAGCAGCTGTGGATCCGGTGAGCGCATGGATGCATGGATACCGATCTGTCCATAGGTCAGAAAGCTGAGCAGCAATTCCTCATGCCGCACCTTCAGATGATGCTTTTTTACATACCGGTGCAGCTCCTGCTGCAGGTGTGGCTGCATGTACTTGCACAGCTTCACTGCCAGCTCTTCATGAAAGCCGATATTCTCCGGTCGATGGAAGAAGTCGTGATAGCGCATCTGCTGCTCCTCCTCTTCCAGCATGTGAAATAGCAGATCAAGCTTTTCCTTCAAATCCTTGGTTTCATCATGGAGTGTGACCAGATAGACAGCACATATCTCCTCTACGTACTGCTGCATCGCCTCTTGAAAAAGCTTCTGCTTGCTATCATAATAGCGATAGCAAAGGCCCAGTGAAATATCGAGATGACGTGCGATATCACGCATGGATGTCTGCTCATAGCCATTTTCAGCAAACAGCCCCATCGCTGCATCCAGTATTTCCCGTTTTCTTTCTGCAGGGTCCTTCACAACCCTCGTCCGTATTTTGTGTCCCATAGCATCACCTTCATGTAAAGTATACCAGGTTTTCCGCAGCAGTCAATGAACAATGTTCATTCTTTTTTAGCTTTCTGTTAGCACTGCTAACAAGGAAACGGTATACAACTGCTGTTTAAGCAAAGCAATTTGTCTGATCCTGCTGATTATGCAAGGTAGGTCAGCGCAAGAAAAGCAGAGAACCTGTATTCCCTGCCTTGCTTGATAAATGCTACCATCTTATCTATATAAGCTGTACACGAATCTTTCTTGCCTTCGCGCGTATCCCGCTTCATAAATTTTCCTGCAATATGATGAGATGAACGTGTTATTTGCGTTAGAAGGTGCCATAGGAAATGATAATTATTTAGAATAATGACTTTTCGTAAATGGAAGGCTACCAGAAAACAGTTCGCAAACCTGCCGCTTACCTCGAAATTCGCTCTCCTGCCTCCTTGTGTTTTTAATGAATGTACACAATGTCCTCCAACCTGTACCGGTATGCGAATAATCACATGGATGCATGGCAGGTACCCTATGGTTCAACAGCATTCGTATCTATCACATGGGCATACCAGGAAAAGGATTTCTTTCTTTTGCGTACAAAGCTGCCGCTACCATCATCCTGTCGGTCAACGTAGATAAACCCATAGCGTTTTTTCATTTCTCCACTGGAGGCACTTACCTGATCGATTGGACTCCATGCAAGGTAGCCAAGCAGCTCGATTCCATCCTCACATACCGCCTGCTGCATCGCCTTGATATGATCGTGCAGATAAGCAATCCGCTCATCATCACAAATGCTTCCGTCCTCTTCTATTTCATCCGCCATTCCCAAGCCATTCTCAACAATGAACAGCGGCTTCTGATAGCGTTCATATATATCATTCATAGTAATGCGCAGTCCAAGTGGATCAATCGGCCATCCCCAGTCACTGCATGTCAGATATGGATTTTTTACGGAAGCAAACAGATTTCCCTTGTTTTGCTTTTTCGCCTCCTGCTGTGATGAAACACAACGGCTATTGTAATAGGAAAAGGAAATAAAATCTACGGTATTCTTCAAAATCTCCACATCATCCTCTTCCATCTGCAATACGATTTGTTTTTCTTTCAGCAGCTGCTGGAAATAGGAAGGATAGGCACCCCGCACCTGAACATCACAGAACAGATAGCTTTTGCGATCCTCCCTACGTGCCTGCCACACATCCTGCGGATGACAGCTGTAAGGATATACACTGCCGGCAGCGAACATGCAGCCAACCTGGTTTTCCGCATCAATTTCATGTGCCAGCTTTGTTGCGAGTGCACTTGCGATCAATTCATGATGTGCAGCCTGATAGGTGACCTGCTCCTTTTTTTCTCCCGCTTCAAAGCAGATACCCGCACCGAGAAAGGGCGCGTGCAGAATCATGTTAATTTCATTAAACGGCAGCCAGCAGCGAACACGTCCCTTATAGTGCAGGAACAGGGTTTTGCACAAACGTAGATAATGCGCAATCATAGCGCGGCTTCTCCAGCCACCCAGCGTTTCAATCAGATGCATAGGGCAGTCAAAGTGTGCAATCGTTATCATTACCTCGATTCCATACCGCTCACATTCTGTAATCACATCGTCATAGAACTGCAGACCTGCAGCGTTTGGCTTCGGCTCATCTCCCTTTGGAAAGATACGTGTCCAGGAAATGCTCAAGCGAAGCATTTTAAAGCCCATTTCCGCAAAGAGAGCGATGTCCTCCTTATAATGATGGTAGAAATCCACTCCCTCATGAGATGGATATATCTCATCAGGAAAGCAGCTCATCCTTTTTTCTCTTCCAGTGATAACCGCACTGCGTCGATCACCGCGCGGACACACATCCACATTGGACAGCCCTCTTCCCCCTGTCTGCCAGGCCCCCTCACACTGATTCGCAGCAAGTGCTCCTCCCCATAAAAAATTTTCAGGAAATTTCATATTCGCGAGCCTCCTAGGAATTCATGACATGCAGCAGCACATCATCCGGCACGACCTCTTTCTGCATGGTGCTTAGTATTTCCAGATAGTCCTTCGTATTTGTAATGATAACCGGTGTCTGAAGACAATAGCCCTTGCTCTTTACATCAGCCAGATCAAAGCTTAACAGATGCTGTCCCCGGCTTACACGAGCTCCCTGCTGAACATGAGCTGTAAAGCCCTCTCCGTTCAGCTGCACGGTATTCAACCCGATGTGGATCAATACTTCCACACCGTCATCCGAGGTGATGCCAAGTGCGTGCTTCGTGGGAAACAGAGTCGTCAGCACACCGTCAACCGGTGCATAAATCTCACCCTCAGTAGGTACGATTGCACAGCCCTTCCCAAGAATACCGGCAGAAAACGCAGCGTCCTCTACCTGCTGAAGCTCCAGAACCTCCCCCTTTACTGGTGACCATACCGCAATGACTTCCAGCAGTGTAGTCTCATTCTTCATGGAAGCCGCATCTTTGTCAGTATCAATAATCGCTCTGTTTGATTCCCCACAATCCTTCTCCTTATAAAACAAAAGCATTAAGATGACCGCCACAAGCATAGTTAAAAGAACACCGGAGCCTGCCACCAGCAGGTTTCCCCAGGAACCGTCTGGTTCCATCATGGCAGGAAATTCAAAGATTCCCATACCGCCCATGCTGAATTTACGGAAATTACAGAAGCCGTAGAATGCCCCGCCGATTCCCCCGGCTATACAGCTGATGATGAATGGTTTTTTCAAGGGCAGCAAAATCCCATAGATACCGGGCTCTGTCACACCGAAGATACCGGAAATGAAATTCGGCAGACACAGCTCCTTCATTTTACGGTCTTTGGTTTTCATCATGATGACCAGAATCACCGCTGAGGTCGCAAAGGTACAGGCGAAGAACGGCATCATGACATTATCATAGCCGTTTGTCACAATATTGTTGATATAGACAGGAATAAAGCCCCAGTGAAGTCCGAAAATCACCAGAATCTGCCAAGTTAAACCAACCAGACCGCCAGCCAGCATCGGGGATACATTCCGTATGCTGATGATGGTTTCCGCAATTATTTTCGAGCCGAAGGTTGCGACAGGTCCGATCAACAGGAAGCCGATGGGAAGCGCCACGAGCAGCGTCAGCATGGGAACGAAAAAGAACTTCACCAAATCCGGTACGATTTTTGAAAACAGCTTTTCGCATTTGCTGGCAAAATATACAATAAAGATCACAGGAATTACGGTGCTGGTGTAGTCCATGGATATCACAGGAATACCGAAGAAGTCAATATATACCGGAGATGCAAACATCGTTCCTTCAAACATGGTATACAGCGGTTCCAGACTTCCGGACAGTGCACTGCTTTGAATACCCGGATAACACATGATTCCGCCGATAACCAGTCCCACCATCGGCTTTAAACCAAACTTCTTGGCAGAGGTGTATCCCAGAAAGAGTGGAAGGAAGGTAAATAAGGCATCGCCTATCGCATTGATGATCCTATAGCCGCCGCTGGTTTCCGCATACAGACCCAGCGTCATAAACAGCATGTTCACTCCCTTAATCATACCACACGCAGCCATGATCCCTAATATCGGCTGAAAAATACCGGATATGATATCCACAAAGCGATCCAGCAGCTTCTCTTTCTCAGCACTCTGCACCGTCTGCGACTGCTCTGCATGTAACAATGGTACGATTTGTTCATATACATCCTGTACCTGATTGCCGATGACCACCTGATATTGTCCGGCACTCTTCATAACCGTGACAACACCCTCCATGCTTTTCAGCACCTCATCCTGTGCCTTGGATTCATCCTTTAATTTGAAGCGAAGCCGTGTAATGCAGTGTGTCAGGGAGTTTACATTATCCCTTCCACCTACAGAGTTCAGTATTTCTTTTGCTAATGTTTCATAAACAGTCATGTTTTCGTCCTCCATTTCTGATGCTTATGCATACGTGAAACAAAGGTCAAGCCAACTAAATGTAACTATCCTTTCTCCTGTTTTTTAAAGCTCATCAACGTCCTGTTATACGGCCTCACCACCCTTCACAGATACCTGGTGTATCCTGGAAATATGAATACTGAGATAAAGAATTTCCTCTTCACACAGCGTATAGCCGTAGCGCTGCTTCAAAAAAGCAGCTATATCCAATACACATGCTACATCCTGCGGATATTTTCCCTTGATCAGCTCCAATAGTCCGTCTGTATCCTTTGTTGGAATTTGCTTTTCTGAAAAAATCCGTTCTGCAAAGAATTTCAAATGTGTGATGAACCGATAATAATATACGGAATCAGCGTCCAGTGAAATCGCGAAGCGCATGCGGACAATCGTTTCAATCTGTTGCATCAGGGTCGTGATTTCCTTGACGGATTTTGTTTCCAGATGCAGTTGTCCATTGACGATATGCAATGCAATAAAGCCTGCCTCATCCTCGCTCAGCTCCACACCGAAGCGCTGCCGGATCAGCTTGATCGCATACAGTCCTACCTTATACTCATCCCGATAAAATTTCTGAATATCCCAAAGCAATACATTTTTTACTTCTATCCCTTGCTTTTTCCGCTCCACCGCCATGTACATATGGTCACAAAGTGCCACAATTACGTTTTCACTCACAGTTTCATCTATGTGTATTCTGGCGTAGTTCATGATTTCCTCCGCCAGCTCCAAATGCTCCATGGGAATTGTTTCCAACAGCTCCTGCAGCCGTCGGTTCATCACCTGATCCGTTAATGCAAAAACCTTTTCAACACGGCTCTCCTCCACGCTTTCCTGTTCCTTCATCTGAAAGCCAAGGCCTTTCCCGCATAAAATTTTCTCCTGTCCGTTTTCATCCAGAGCAATGACCACGTTGTTATTCAGCCGCTTTTTAAAAATCATACTCCTCGCCTCCCTCATAAGAAAAGACCTGCACATCAAAAAACACGAATTCCGTGATCTATTGATTAGCAGGTCGAGCTTGTTTTCACAATAACTATCCTTACTTTATCCAAAGTATAGCAGATGGGAATCGTGTTTGTCAACGGTTACATTGAAAATTGTGGAAGCAGGTAATATAGCAGACCGTTTGTATATACAGAAGGGATTTGCTTTCATAAAAATTATGATACTGTATCGGAATAGCGGTAATAAAAACAACCACAATATCTTTGACACCCATTGCAAAATCTGAGCAGATCAGTATCCGGAGTCACCGGAAATACGCTATACTTGGAGTATGAGAAAAGAGGTATTTTGCATGTATACACTGGATATATTCTTAAACCGTATCAAGGGAGCTTATTCAAATAGAGCGCAGCACACGGAGCACACCTCACTGCCGCAGGCGATCCATATCACCACACCGGTGAATGAGCGTATCAACAATCTGCCCAAGAATTTTGACGATGTTTTTGTTATTGATGAGACCTATTACCGCTATGAAGATCATATGATGGAGCTGCATCACCTTTACCGTTATCATGCACACTCAGATGGCAGTATCGCACTAATATCCTATGAGCTTCCCTCCGAATCCCTTGCACAGAAATTTGACAGGCAGCATGTACAACAGCTGTCGTACAACGAGCTTACCGTAAAGCAGTCCTTTGCCCCTATCCTGTATACGTTTGAAAACGATGTTTTTACGAGTGAAGGAAGTAGTGAAATCGCTCCGGGAATCACACTACATGTCGTTATGAAGCTGTATCGTGACCATTATACCGTCATAGAAGCATGCTATGCAAATGGAACACTTGTATCCGGCTTTGAGGAGCCTGTTTGCTATGAGCGTATGATTGAGCAGGAAGTGGTGTGAAGCAACAATAACGATAAAGAGCATATTCCTTTTGCAGACAAGCAGTGCCCTGTCCAGACTGCATACCAAAGGCTCTTCATTTGATGGCATACCGCCGCTTCTTGCACACTGCTTTGGAAGACAAAAAAGATACGAGGAACAGGATCTTGTTCAATCGTATCTTTTCTTTCATCATTATAACGGCTACTATCCTTATTTCAGCACAGCGCCTTCATCTGCACTGGCAACAAGACGGGAATACCGATACAGCCATCCCTCTTTGATTTTCGGCTCCGGCTTTTCCCATGCCTGCAGGCGCTGCTCAATTTCCGCCGCGTCCACATGCAAGCAGATACTGCCGTTGGGAATATCAATCGTGATGGAATCCCCTTCCTGTATAATAGCAATCGGCCCCTGCGCTGCGGCTTCCGGTGAAACATGTCCGATGGCAGCACCGCGGGTTGCCCCGGAGAAGCGTCCGTCTGTAATCAATGCCACATCCTTATCCAGTTGCATACCGGCAAGCGCACTTGTCGGATTCAGCATTTCCCGCATACCAGGACCACCCTTTGGTCCCTCGTAGCGTATCACGACAACATCTCCCTTTACAATACTGCCGGCATAGATTGCCTCAATGGCATCCTCTTCGCTGTCAAACACACGGGCAGGTCCGGTATGTGTCATCATGCTTGGATCAACCGCAGAGCGCTTTACAACGCAGCCCTTGGGTGCGATATTACCAAACAGCACGGCAATACCGCCGGTGGCAGAATTAGGATGCTCGATATCCTTAATGATATTGGTATCCATATTCACAGCATTCGCAATGTTCTCTGCGACTGTCTTACCCGTTACTGTCATCAGCGTGGTGTCAATCAGCTGCTTTCTTGACAGCTCCTTCATGACTGCCTGTACACCGCCCGCATTATACAGATCAACGATGTGATCCGGACCGGCAGGAGCCAGCTTGCACAGATTCGGCGTTTTCAAGGAAACCTCATTGATCATATCCAAATCCAGTTCTACCTTTGCTTCCTTGGCAATCGCCAAAAGATGCAGCACGGTATTGGAGGAACAGCCCAGTGCCATATCACAGGCAAGACCATTGCGCAAAGACTTTTCGTTTACGATATCCCTTGGACGGATATCCTTTTCCACCATATCCATGACCGCCATACCGGCCTTCTTCGCCAGCTGGGTCCGTGCGGAATACACTGCAGGAATCGTTCCATTGCCAGGCAATGCGATTCCCAGTACCTCACACAGACAGTTCATGGAATTGGCAGTAAACATACCGGAACAGGAGCCGCAGCCCGGACAGGCATTCTGCTCGATGTGCGTCAGCTCTGCCTGATCAATCAGTCCGGCTTTCTTGGCACCGACTGCCTCAAACATGGTAGAAAGACTCATCGCCTTTCCTCTGTCATTCCCCGGCAGCATGGCACCGCCGCTCATGACAACGCTTGGTACATTGACACGCAATGCTCCCATCAGCATACCCGGAACGATCTTATCACAGTTAGGCACCAGCACAAGACCGTCAAAGCCATGTGCCTTGGCCATCGTTTCCACACTGTCCGCAATCAGCTCACGGGATGCCAGAGAATATTTCATACCGATATGTCCCATGGCGATACCATCGCACACACCGATGGAAGGCACCATGATCGGGGTACCACCGGCCATGCGGATACCCGCCTTGACCGCTTCTGTGATCTTATCCAGATGCAGATGCCCTGGAACAATCTCGGAATAGGCGCTGACCACACCGATCAGCGGCCGATTCAATTCTTCTTCTGTCAGTCCCAGTGCATAGAACAGCGAACGCTGCGGTGCACAGGCATCTCCTCGAACGACAGAATCACTTGGTCTACCCATATCAATGCCTCCTTATTTTTTCAGCCAGCTCATCATTTTACGCAGCTTTTCGCCAACCTTTTCCGATGGGTGCGCTGCATGAACACGACGCATTGCCAGGAAGTGAGAGCGTCCTGCGGCCTTGTTTTCCGTAATCCAGTTTCCGGCAAAGGTTCCATCCTGAATCTCTGTTAAAACCTTCTTCATCTCTTTGCGTGTTTCTTCTGTGATCAAACGCTTTCCGGTTACGTAATCACCGTATTCTGCCGTATCAGAGATAGAGTAACGCATCATTGCGAAGCCACCGCTGTTGATCAGATCGACAATCAGCTTCATTTCATGGATACATTCAAAATATGCCATTTCCGGCTCATAGCCTGCTTCCACCAGGGTATCAAAGCCAGCCTGCATCAGCTCGCAGACACCACCGCATAAAACAGCCTGCTCACCGAACAGATCGGTTTCCGTTTCCTCCTTAAAGGTTGTTTCAATGATGCCGGCACGTCCGGCACCGATTCCTCCGGCATACGCCAATGCATAATCATGTGCTTTTCCGCTTGCATCCTGATGTACGGCGATCAGGGATGGTACACCTCTGCCTTCCTGATACTGGCTGCGTACCGTATGACCGGGACCCTTTGGTGCACACATCGTAACATCAACACCAGCCGGTGCTACGATCTGATTGAAGTGGATGGAGAAGCCATGGGCAAACATCAGCATGTTTCCCTCTTCCAGGTTTGGCTCGATATCCTTCTTATAAATATCCGGCTGATCCTGATCCGGTGTCAGAATCATAATCACATCACCGGCCTTTGCGGCCTCTGCCGTATCCAGTACGGTCAATCCGGCTTCCTCTGCCTTTGCACGGCTCTTGGAGCCCGGACGTAGACCAACAACCACATTGACTCCGCTGTCCTTCAGATTCAATGCATGTGCATGTCCCTGACTTCCATAACCGATGATTGCCACTGTCTTTCCTTTCAGAAGATCCATATTGCAATCTGCATCATAATAAACCTTTACCATTTTCGTTTTCCTCCTTATGTTTTTGGTAATTCCAGTTCTATCAAAACGTAAGTGCTTACGTTTAATAAACAGTTTCCGTACTCAGCTGCAAGGCAGCTCCGCCCGTGCGGCTGATTTCCTTAATGTGATACTCCCGCAGCTCCTCCAGAAAATAATTCACAGAAGCCGGCGTATCTGTCAGCTCTACGATACAGCAGCCATCCTCGATGATCTGCGTCCGTCCGTTAAAATCCTCCACACATTTTTCAAATGCTTCCATCTGATTGGCGCGCGGAGCCACCTTAACGAGCATAACCTCCCGGATAAACAGCTGTTCATCCGGTATTTCCTGCACGATTTTTACATCCTCCAGCTTATCCAGCTGCAGCTTGATCTGATTGACACTTGCGGCATCCCCGCTCGTCGTGATCGTGATACGCGAATAATTTTCATTTTCCGTTTCCCCTACAGCCAGAGAATCTATGTTGAATCCCCTTTGGGAAAACAGATTCGTCACTCTTGTCAGCACCCCGAAGTGATTGGATACCAGAATGGATAATACCGCTCGATTCATAATCTCATCTCCCTAGTTGCCATATAAGATAATATCCTTACCGCTTTTTCCCGGTGGTATGATCGGATAGACACAGTCATCCTTGTCAATCCAGCAGTCCACAATGCATGGAACCTTGCTGGACAGTGCCTCTTTCATGACACCTTCGATGTCATGCCGCGTTTTGATTCGCAATCCCTTTCCGCCAAACGCCTCCGCCAGCTTCACAAAATCCGTCTGACGATCGATTGTCGTATGGGAATAGCGATGATCGTAGAACAGCGTCTGCCACTGCCGCACCATGCCCAGAACATGATTGTTAAAGACTAGCACGACAATGGGGATATTGGCGCTGACGGCCGCTGCCATCTCATTCATATTCATATGGAAGCTGCCATCTCCTGTCACCAGAATAACAGGCCGCTGCGGATTGGCAACCTTGGCTCCCATCGCCGCTCCCATGCCATAGCCCATCGTTCCCAGACCACAGGAGCTGATCCAACTGCGCGGACGTGAGAATTGATAATATTGTGCCATGATCATCTGATGCTGTCCGACATCCGTGACGATGATCGCATCCTCTCCAACGATTTCATGCAGTGTCAAAGCCAGATCTCTTGGATCAACATTCTCTCCGGGCTTTGGCTTTGGAAGACCCAGCTTGGTTTTAAAATCCTTCAATGTACCGGTCCAGTCCTCATGCTTGGTCTCCGGCATACGCTGTATCATTTTCTTCAAAATATAGCGGGCATCTCCGACAATGGAGATATCACTGGCTACATTCTTGGAAATTTCCGAAGCGTCGATATCGAAGTGAATGATTTTCGCCTCTCTGCCAAATTCCTCTCGATTTCCGGCAACACGATCGGAGAACCGTGAGCCGATCGCAATGATCAGATCGGTATTCAAAGTCGCATAATTGGAAACCGGTGTCCCATGCATTCCAAGCATTCCCAGATACAGATCGTAATCATACGGCACACTGCCCAGCCCCATCATGGAACAGCAGATGGGAATATCCATATGCTTGGAGAAATTCATCAGCTCCCGAGTCGCATTGGAGGAAATGATTCCTCCTCCGGCATAGATCATCGGGCGCTCCGCCTTGCGGATGACCTCCAGCGCCTGTTCAAATACAACATCATCCACCTTTGGCAGCTTGCGGATGCGATAACGCGGCAGCTTAACATATTCGGTAACTGCTGCGGTGACATCCTTCGGTATATCGATCAGAACCGGTCCCTTTCTTCCGGAATTGGCGATAACAAACGCCTTGCGTACCACAGCTGCCAGATCCTCAACCTTCTGAACAATAAAATTATGCTTGGTGATCGGCATGGTGATGCCCGTGATATTCACCTCCTGAAAGGAATCACGGCCCAGCAGATCGTTGGGAACATTGCCGGTAATGGCCACCATGGGAATAGAGTCCATATAGGCCGTCGCAATACCGGTGACCAGATTGGTTGCGCCCGGTCCGCTGGTTGCCAGACAGACACCGCATTTTCCGGTACTTCTCGCATAGCCGTCTGCCGCATGGGAAGCTCCCTGCTCATGCGAGGTAATGATATGACGAATATCCTCACTTCGCTCGTATAACGCATCATAGATATTCAGCACCGAGCCGCCGGGATACCCGAAGATGGTATCCACACCCTGGTCGATCAGTGACTGGATCAGTATCTGCGAACCATTCATTTTCATAACATAGCCTCCCTATTCCATCGTTATTTCATAACCCTTTTCTTTTAACACCCGAATCAGTGCTTCGCCATGTTCCTTGCTGCTGACTTCAACAGCCAGATGGAGTATGGTTTCATTCAGATTCAAATCGGCCTGGATGCGGTCATACTGTATTTCGATAATATTTGCATTCTGTTCGCACAGGATGTGTGTAAAATGCTCCAGTGCCCCCGGCACATCCAGCATCAGTGTTTTAAATTTCATGTTTCTGCCCCGGCTGACCAGTCCCTTTTCAACAACCTTGTGAATAAAGGAAACATCAATATTTCCTCCGGACAGCACACAGACGACACGTTTACCTGCCACATCGATTTTCCCGTTGAGCACAGCTGCCAGACTTGCTGCCCCTGCCGGCTCCACAACCTGCTTTTCCCGCTCCAGCAGCAGCAGAATCGTCGCTGCAATTTCACTGTCACTCACGCTCACCATTTCATCCACATTTTCCTGAATGAGCTTTACCGTGGTTTTCCCCGGATTCATCACCGCGATTCCATCCGCAATGGTATTCACATGTCTGGTTGCACAGTGCTTCTGCTTCTGAAAGCTCTGAACGATGGCATTGGCTCCTTCTGCCTGAACACCAACCACCCTGATACGCGGGTTGATCTGTTTGGCATAGAAGCTGATACCGGATAGGAGTCCACCTCCTCCGGCCGGTACGACGATCATATCCACATTTGGCAGATCATGACAGATCTCATAGGCGATTGTTCCCTGACCGGCTATGACATCCTCATCATCAAAGGGATGAATAAAGGTTGCCCCTTTTTCCTCCTGCAGACGAAGTGCCTCCTGATAGCACTCATCATAATTATCTCCCGCCAGCACGACATCGGCTCCATAGCCCTTGGTTGCCAGAACCTTGGCGATCGGTGTACTCTTGGGCATCACGATGGTCGCATGCATGCCCAGCTTGCTTGCGGCATAGCTGACGCCCTGTGCATGGTTGCCGGCACTGCTGGCAATGACCTCACTCGTTTTCCCCTCTTCCTTCAGCTTCGCCAGCTTGTTGAAGGCGCCCCGCACCTTAAAGGACCCTGTCTTCTGCCGATTCTCACATTTCAGAAACAGCTGACAATTGCTCATTTCCGAAAATGTCCGCGAGCTGGTCACCTTCACATTGTGAATCTGTCCCTGCAGTCTGGCGGCCGCCTGCTCTACATCTTTACATTCCATTCCTCTTCCTCCTATTTCGTAAAAAAGCAGCATATCATATGATAAGCTGCTTTTCTTTCTATCCTCACACCTTTGTGTTTATACAACGAAAGTGTTCTGTTATGGGAATCTCACGCAGGAGATTCACTAGAAAGAAAAACAGACTTGCTTAGGACTATGAGAATAATAATAATGACGATAATGTATAGTGCCATCACTTGTCCACTTCCTTTCCAACTTGTGATGGTATTAGAATAAAACTTTTTCACACTTTTGTCAATAGTTTTCAGTTATATTTTCATTTATTTTACAATTCTGTTACATACATCATGGAAAACGAATATTTATTTTCACAAAACTCTTTTCATTCCGTCGTTCCTTCATTATAATATAAGTCATAGACAACGGAGGTATCCCTATGTATAAGGAAACAGCAAAACTCGTTTTATACCGCAGCTTTGGTGAACACAGTATTTTATCAGAGCTTTCTCAGATATTCCGCGATTTTGATAGCGGAGCTGCTAGTAATGCAGAGCTTATCGAACGTATTTATGCGCAAATCAAGGCTCTGCTCGATCTGGCGACCAGCTATGGCTTCGATGAAAATCTATGGCACAATTATCTGACCTTTTTACTGCTGATGAATGAAAATTCCTTCAGTCTCGTCAGTGAAAAAAGCCCGGTGCAGCAGGGCAGTGTCCATCATTTTGCCAAGAATGATTTTAAGGTATTCAAGCAGCTGTTCGATTTTGACTTTCATCCCATCGAGAAGGCGCTCGGCATTGACTGCTTTTCAACCATCAGCTCCTATAAGGCCATTGCGAAAAAGGAGCGCATGTATAATAAGAATGTATCTGCGATGGTACAAAGTATCTCACGCAGCATCGAGGCTGCCGCCGATGAGGAGGAAATCTTTCACATCATCACCACCTTTTATCAGGAATACGGCGTTGGCATGTTTGGCTTAAACAAAGCGTTTCGCATCCGCTCCTGTGAAAACGGGGATGTGGAATTTCTCCCCATCAACAATATGGACAGTGTTGTGTTAGATGATCTGATCGGCTACCAGATGCAGAAGGATATGCTTAGAGAGAATACGCAGGCCTTCGTCGAGGGGCGCAACGCCAACAATGCACTGCTGTACGGAGACAGCGGTACCGGGAAGTCCACCAGTATCAAGGCCATTGTCAATGAGTATTATAAGGATGGTCTGCGCATGATTGAGATTTACAAGCATCAGTTCAAGGATCTCTCCACGATCATCTCTCATATCAAGAATCGTAATTACCGCTTTATCATTTATATGGATGATCTGTCCTTTGAGGAATTTGAAATTGAATACAAATTTTTAAAGGCGGTTATCGAGGGCGGTGTGGAAACAAAGCCGGACAATGTTTTGATCTATGCCACCAGCAACCGGCGTCATCTGGTTCGGGAGACGTGGAAGGACCGCAACGATATCCGTGATGATGACGAGCTGCATCATTCCGATACCATGCAGGAGAAGCTGTCGCTTGTGGCACGCTTCGGTTTGAGCATCTGTTATGAACGGCCAAATCAGAAAACTTATTTTGAAATTGTTTCAGAGCTTGCCAAGCATTATCCGGAAATCAAGCTCAGCGAAGAGGAGCTACAGGCCGAGGCTAGAAAATGGGGACTTGGTCATGGTGGAAATAGCGGACGGGCCGCACAGCAGCTTATCAATTATCTGTCTGGACGGGCAAGTCTGGAAACGTAATTCTGCGATTGGTTAGAGCAGCTTCACCGTTTCTGTATAGACCATAAAAACCTGCGCAGCGAATGTGCGCAGGTTTCTTTATGCTGTTTGCTTCCTGATACAATCCCTTCTCCTGTATTGCTGTCTTATTGCAGCAGCTGTTCAACAAGAGCGGGGGCATCCCCTGTCCAGATATCAGGTTCTATACCATAATATTCCTTTGCATAGGCATCCGGAAACTGTGTCAGCATATTGCCAAAGCTGACAGCCAGACTGGAATGCTTTAAATATACAGTCAAAAAGGAGGAGCCGCGCAGCATACCTGCTGTAGGTGTACCGATAAATACCACATGATCAAGACTGTGCAGCCGGTCAATCAAATGCTCTGCTGCCGATGCCGTCTGATCATCCTGTAGGACAAACAGCAGCGTATCGTTCTTTTTCTGTTCTGTACCCCCTCGCTCTACCATATAATGCAGCGCATCCTGCTGCTTCCAATCCTCTCCCTTGCGCAAGGCCGATAAGGACTGACCAGTTGTTTGTGATTGAAATTTCTCCTCCAGCAACGGTTCCTTTAAGGGAAGCTTTAACAAGGTCTGCAGATGACCGCCTGCTGCTGTATTTGCGAAGATGCGATACCAGCCCTCTGCCACCAGCAGATCACCGCCGCTGTTTCCGCGCAAATCCAAAACCGCTGCTTTGCTTTCTTTGAATTTCTCTGCTGTTTCCAAGAAAGCATCCGCCTTCTCCTTCTCACTTTCCGCATAAAACATCCGTGCGGTGTGAACATAGGGAACGCCGTGAATATCTGTTTCAAGAATGGCTTTCTCCGCAGGATGCGTCGCCAGAGGTATCACCCTTTGCCGCTGTGTCTTTTTGTTTGCGAAATGAAGTGTGATATCTGTTTTCTGCTCATCTGTTTTCTGATAGTATACATAGCGATCTGCATGCAGAGCATCCGCCTTCAGAACAGCTTCCAAATTCGTTTCTGCATCGATTCCCAGCACCCTTTTGCTTTTGAAATAAAACCCATCCGCCTTCCTCTCAAAGGGCTCCTGCATGGTGAAGGTTACCATCGCACGCTTCAGCGGCGTCTGATCGATCAGGAAATGCTGATCCTCAAGAAATTGCAGATGCGTTCGGATACTGGAGCGATAGGCTGTATAATCCAGCTTTTGAAGCTGCACAATATCCCGCAGTATTGCCTCCTCAGCCTTTGCAAACGCATTATCCTGATCAAAATAAGCATAGCAGCCATACAGCTCCTTCAGCATGGCAAACAGTGCCTGCGTATCCTCCCGTGCTTCCTGTCGGCTCAGCGTTTGGGAAGGAGAAGCTGCATGCTGATTTTCCAGAGCATAGTCCAATGCGTTCCAATAATCCTGCAGACTGGATTGCTCCTTGGGCATATCCGCTATTGCATAGCTTTTCGTCTTTCGCGTACGACTGATCTGCTCTGCCAGCTGCTCCGTCTTCCTCGGCACCTCTGCCTTTTCCCCGGGCCGGCAGCCCTGCAGCTGTACAGAAAGCAGAATCACCATAATGATCCTGCCTGCTGTGTTATTCTTTATCGATGACATAATTATCCTTGCCCTGATGCTTCACATCGTATAATGCGATATCTGCACGCTGATACAGACTGACGAAATCATCCCCCGCACGACTCAGCGACACCCCTATGCTGATGGTAGGAATCGGCAGTCCGGCACTTTCCCTTTTATAACGCAGATTCTCTGTCAGAAGCTGACACCTCTCCATCACCTGTTCCCTGCTGCTGATGTGCTTCATGAAGACAACAAACTCATCTCCGCCTAAGCGTCCGACGATAGCAGAATCACGAAAAACCTCTCGTAGAGCAGTGGCTGTCTGAATCAGCACCTGATCCCCCATATAGTGTCCATGCACATCATTTACCTCTTTGAAATCATCCAAGTCCATAATGTATAGTGCATGCGGCGTACTTTCTGCTTCCAATACCTCCTGGATCTGCTTTTTCACAGAAGCGGCATTCAAAATATCCGTAAGGGAATCCAGCATGCTTTTTTTGCGCAGCTGCTCCTTTTCCATCTTCTCAGCATGGATGTTCTGTACACGACCGATGGCGGAAACAGCCTGCGTCCCATCGTAAATCACCTTGATATAAATGTGATACCATAGGGATTTCCCCTGCATACTCAGTTGCACATCGGCATCCGTATCCACCTGCTTCATCAGCTGCTCATAAAGCGGATTGTTTCCTGTACTGTCTGCGACAAGAATATCGGATTTATATGCCGAAAAATGCTCAATAACCTCCGGTACCTGAAATATCTCCACAGCCTCACTGGTAAGGCGCAGAGTATCACTTGTAAAGTCGTATTCAAAGATTACTTCCTTCATAATTTCCGACAGGTAGCGATATCGCGTATTCTCCAGCTCAATCTGTTTTTTCATCCGCATCTGATTCCGGTAATACACATAGCCAAGCAGCAACAGCAGGGCGGCAGCGGAAACAATCAGTGTCAGAAACTGCAGGGGATTATCCTGAATATAGGTCATCAGCGTAAACGGCTTCTGCTGCTGTGCATTTTCATAGATATAACCTTCCAGCTCACTGGTATCAATGGTTCGGATTCCCTTATTCAAAATGGTCGCCAGCATATTTTCACTGCTGTCGATCACGCCCATACTATATTTCATAGCAGAGGAATTCGCCTGTGGGTAGATGATATAATGTGTGAAGTCATCCCGATACTGATAAAAGGATGCGGCATAGCTGTCCGTATACGTATAGTCGCATACCCCCTCATCCACCGCACGCAGCGCCTCTTCGATGGAATCATAAAACCTGGCATTCTTTGTATCCTCATATTTTTCTGTCACATTCCCCTTATAAATAGCAGCCTTTTTCCCCTTCATGGTCGTGACATCCACATCCGTTCCAGCCACAAGCACACGCTCTGTTTCCAGATATGGTGTACTGAGAAGCAGGGAGCTGTGACTCATGAGATCATAGTCGTATTGAATGTTCAAAACAATATCAGCTTCCTTGCTTTTCAGCTTTTTCTCAAATTCTGTATAGCTGTTGGTGTAGATATATTCCAGCTTCCAGCCTGCTTTTTTACAGATGCTTCGCAAAAGATCGTTCGCAACACCGCGAATTTCCCGTTTCTCATTATAATACTGAAGCGGACCAAACCCATCCTGCACCAACACCTTTAATGTCGGATGCTCCTTGATATAGGCCTTTTCCTTATGATTCAGCAGCAGCTGATCGCTGGCTTTGGTAAAGTATTTTGTGTATAGGGTGGATTGCAGGGTCGGATTTACCTCACTGATGGTAACGATGGCTCGGTTCAGCTCGGAAATCAGCTCACTGTTCCCCTTCGTAGTCGCAAAATAAAACGGTGTCGGAGAAAATTTGGCAATCGAGCGAAAGTCCGATTCCAGCGATAAATCGACGGTAACCAGCCCGTCTGCCTTTCCTTCCCGAACAGCGTCAATCTGTTCCAACCCGTCCTTGCACCAGATAATTTTATAGCTCATCCCATTCAATTCAGCATACTGCCTGAATATCGTATTTCGGTTTTCCGCAGTTTTATTCAATGCGATCCGAAACTCCTTGCTCTCTGTCAGATTGTATTCATCATATCGTTCATCATTATTTAAAACAGCGATCACACTGTACGCATTTCCATAATTCTCTGTCGGATAATCATACAGCTTTGCAAGACTGTCATTATAGCTCATCGCTCCCAGCAGATCGATTTCACCCTTTTTCAGCATATCCAGATAGGTCATCAGCTGTTCGTTCAAATCGCCCTCAATTTCTACAAACTCATAGGTCCAGCCTGTATATTGCGAGATTTCCTTCAAATAATCATAGGTATAGCCCCCGTAGGTTCCATCCTCATTTTTTACCGTAAGACCAGGCTGCAGAGGAAATCCCACACGGATGACACGTTTGTTTTCTTCTGCCTGCACAGACGGTACGGCTGACAGCAAAAGCATCAGCAAAAGAATACAGCATGCAAGTATTCCCTTTTGTTTCATGATCTCACCTCAATGTCCATATATCTTATATTATACAGGATATCCATAGAGAAAGGTAAATTTTTTAAAAGAAAAAGGCGTATTACACACCTTTTTGTCTTCTTTTGCTCTTTTTTGTATCGGTTAATGCATAAACATCGTCCGCCTGCGCCGCAACCACGGGTGAATGTGTGACAAGGATGATACATTTCTCTTCCTCATATGCAAGACTCTTGAAGATATCCATGATTTCATCCTGTGTATCCTCATCCAGATTTCCAGTCGGTTCATCCGCCAACAGGATTGCGGGATCATAGGATAGTGCACGGGCGATGGCAACACGCTGCTGCTGCCCGCCGGAAAGCTTTAAGATACGGCGTTGGGCCTCAGCCTCACAAAGCCCCACCTTTTCCAGCAGCTTCATTGCATATGCGCGGTTATTGTCCTTTTTCACACCGGCGATATCCATGGAAAGCAGTACATTTTCAACGGCACTCAGATGCATCAGCAGGTTAAAGCTTTGAAAAACCACACCCACATAGCGACTCCTGTATACATACTGATCCACCTCACTGACATCCTTCCCATTATAAAGAATCCTTCCCTCTGTCGGTTTTGTAAGCTGTGATAGCAGTGACAGCAAGGTTGTTTTGCCTGCGCCGGAGCGCCCGGTGATAGCATAGATTCTGCCGCCTTCAAAGCGGGTATTCACATGACTGAGCACTGCATCCCTTCCATTATAGCTATAGCCGATATCCTGTAATTCCAGCTGCATAATTCTTCCTCCTATTCTCTGTTTGATAATATCTTCAGTGGTTCATAGCGCAGAATATGCAAGACTGCAATACCGGAGGACAATAGTGTCAGTAAAATTGCAATACCGCCCAGCTCCAGCAGAACCCTTCCGTTGGCAGCACTGCTGATTTCCTCGATATAGGATACATTCTGTCTGACCGTGTCCTTGCCCCTATCCAGAAGCTCCATTTGTGGACCGCCATTCTTCGAAAAGCCAGTATCCTGATCAGCAGTTTGCACGGCCTGTGTTTTCAGCAGTGTATTGGTCAGCGATACACTGCCCGCAGCACCGATGCCACAGCCCAGCAGGATAGCCAGCAATGTTACCACGAAGATTTCACAAACGAATTGCAGGGCAATCCTGCGCTTGTTCATGCCGATTGCCGCCAATACGCCGATTTCATATTTCCGCTCCCGTATGTGATAGATATTGAGCACTACGAGAATCACACCTCCGACTAGCAATACGACTGCAAGAAAATAGCCGGCATACGTGCTCAGATTTTCCAATGGGGCAAGGCTTTGTTCATAGGCCGCCACATCACTGGAGGAAACGGTATACGTATCACTTAGCCCCAGCTTTCGTGCCTGTGCTTCAAATTTGTCATATGCTGCAACATTCTCAAATACATAGGTACCTAGCAGCTGTGCACGAAGGGCAGTATCCGCAGCCGCAGCTGCACTCTTGTCAACGAGCGAATGCAATGCCGCATAGGACATATAGACCTGATTGGCAGGATCCATCATATTCATTCCCATAAAGGAATCCGTGGTTTCTGTAGAGGTATAGATACCGACAACCTCGATGCTATATGTTTCCTTTTCATTCAAGGGATTGGTAAAGGTGATCGTATCTCCAACAGAGAGATCATTCAGAGTAGCAAGCTCCTGATGGATGATACAGGTAAGCGCATCATCACCATCCGTGAAGCCGGCTCCCTCACGCAGCTCAGCACTTCCATCTGCGAAGGCAGTCATCGCCGCTTTGCTGCTGTAGCCGGTAACCGTAAAATCACCCTGATTTTGCATACCGCCCATCCCTTTGCCAAAGGATGGCTGACCGCCTTCTTTAGCTGCATCTGTCGAAGATGCATTCGAGGCAGTAGAAACCGCTTCTATGGAGGATGCATTCAGGGAAACACTTTCCGTATAATAGAAATCCTGAACGGATTCCGCCTTTGCATAGGTTTTTAGTTCCTCCAGTGACAGCTCCTTCATCGCGGATAGCTTGTCCTTCATACGACTGCCATCCGATTCCTCATTTCCCTCTGTATTCTGCCGCATATCCTCCATCATGGATTGTCGGTCCACACGGATGGAAGCAGTGATATTCAGATTGGATAAGCCGCTTTCCCGTTCCCTGTCGGCTGCCTCCTGAATGGATAATGCGAGACATGCGGACAGACCGATCACAAAGGCAATGCAGCCTATCAGTATATTTCTGCCCTTTGCCCTGGTTATATTCCGCAATGCATTTTTAACAATGTACATGGGTATTCTCCTTTCACAGCTACAGTATACAGAAAGTATGTGATAATGCTGTGAACAGCTCATGAAGAGCAAAAGAAAACACCCTCGGGTGTTTTTCAAGTTTCTCCTTACTGACGGTAAGTGATAATGCTGTGATAAAGCAAACGACAGAAAGCTCCTGAAGTTGATGACAGGAATTCATTCCTTCTTTCATAGCTGTCTATACATGGTTACTGATATGATTAAAATCCGTTAAATCTATTCAATCGGCCGCTGATAAAATTTTCCCTCGACGCTTTCCGTCTTTGTCACATTGACAAAGCTGGTCTGATCAATTTCCCGAATGCGGGTTACTAATCCCTTGACGTTTTGTGAATCCACAACGGTGTACAGCATAGTTCTCGGCCGCCCGTAATAGGTACCGATCCCCTCCAGACGCGTTACTCCGTGATGTGTGGAATTCTGAATTTCTTCAATCACGATATCCGGATTGCTCGTTACGATAAAAAGCGTCATGCGCTTGTAGCGGGTATGCACAAAATTGATTACCTGTGTGGAACAGAACTGAAAGATAATGGAATACAGGGCAGCATTCCATCCAAACAGATAGCCGGCAGCCACCAGCATAACAGCATTCATCGCAAGGATGTAATTCCAGGCAGGCTGATTGGTTTTCTGTGAAATCCACATAGCGATAAAATCCGTTCCGCCACTGCTGGCATTTCCGCGCAAGGCGATTCCCAAAGCAACTCCCTGCAAAATACCACCGAAAATGGTAATCAGCAGAATATCCTCTGTGATATTGGTAACAGGCAGGATTTCAACAAACACACCGGTTAAAACGATCATCACACAGGAATACAAGGTAAATTTCTTTCCTACGGTTTTATAGCCGATGTAGGCCGGTATGGCATTCAATGCAAAGTTTACGGCAGAATACGGCACCTGCATATCCATGTATTTTTCAGCAAAGCGCTGAATGAATACCGTCAGTCCGGTAAAGCCGCCTGGAAACAAGCCTCCGGCATTGATGAAGGTATTGATATTGATGGCGCAGAGAAGTGATCCGATGATAACACAGCCTACCGTAATCAAATCTCTGACACTTGGTTTTAATCTCATTCTTCTACTCCCTTTTTCCTCTGGTCATGCATAATTATACTATCTTTTTTTCTACATGCAACTGTTTTACGGATGATACCCATTTACTTTTTCCTATGTAAATTTTCATCTTCCCATAGCAGACCTTACACGATTTCCCGCAAGCACTTACAGCTGTTTTTTAGCTGAACCGATACTATTGTGCTCTTCATATTCATACAATGCATATGGAAGGAGAGTTGTTATGAAACAATTTTTAGCCGTAGCTGCCCTGCAAGAGGCAGCCGGAAAGCATTGCGGTATCCGTGAGGATGCCCGAATATATACAGAGGGCTTCCAGAGCGTACAGCATGAAAATATGGAATTTTCTGTTTTGTTTGATGGTGAGCTGTATCAGCTTGAGGAATTGCACGAGGAATTGCAGGCGGCTGATTTTCCAAAGCCTTCCTGTATGGAGGAAACCGTACTGTTTGCCTATCTTCTCTGGGGCGAGAACGCGATGAAGCATATGGAGGGTGCATATTCCTTTATCATATGGAAGGGGGATTCCCTTTTCTGTGCCAAGGACCCGCTCGGTCTTCGTCCGATCTATTATCTGATCAGGGACAACCGTATCTGGATCAGCAGCCGCATTCAGCCCCTGCTGGATGCCTCAAATACTCCGGCAGTTCTGGATCGCAACGGTCTTTTGGAGCTGTTCGCCTTTGGTCCCAGCATCAGCGAGAATCAGACCCTGTACAAGGACGTCTTTGCGTTGCCGATGGGCTCCCTGCTTCGCATATCTGCCGGTAAGCTGGAAATCAAAACATATTATAAGCTTTCTGCACGTCCGCATACGGATTCTTTACAGGAAACGATCCAAAAGGTGCATGACTTGATGAGTGCCTCCATCCATGCACAGGCATCCGGGGCACAGGCAAGCTTTTTATCCGGTGGGCTGGATTCCAGTCTGATTACCAGCGTTGCCGCTAAGCAGGATTCGCAATGGCGTACCTATTCTCTGGATTATGAAGGAAACAAGGAAAATTTTAAGGGAAATATGTATCAGGTTTCTCTGGATGCTTCCTTTATTCAGGATATGTGTGCGTTTTGTGCATGCGCACATACACCGCTTATGCTGTCCCAGCAAACGCTCTGCGATCTGCTGGAGGCTGCCATGGAGGCAAGAGAAGCTCCGGGTATGGCAGATGTGGATTCCAGCCTATTGTGGCTGTGTCAGCAGGTTGCAAAAAAGGAACAGGTCATATTGAGCGGAGAGTGCTCAGATGAGATTTTTGGCGGCTATCCGTGGTTTTATCGGGACGAGCTAAAGGATTTGGATACATTTCCATGGCTGCGCTCTACGAAAGAGAGAATCTCTTTGCTTCACCCTGATTTGCAATCTCTTCCCTATGAGGAGTATATCGCCAAGCGCTATGCCCAGAGCATTCAGGATATCGAATATCTGGATACGGACAGCGAGGAGGATCGCCGTGCTCGTATTCATACCGTTTTATGTCTGCACTGGTTCATGCAGACGCTGGTTACCCGTCAGGTCTGCATGGGGGATGCCGCTCATTTGAATATCCGTGCCCCGTTTGCCAATGTTAAGCTGCTGGAATATGTTTATAATATCCCATGGGATATGAAATTTCTGCAGCAGGAGGAAAAGGGTATTCTGCGAAAGGCGTTTGAAAATGAGCTGCCAGAAAGTGTTGCCCATCGGAAAAAGAACCCGTTTCCGAAGACACACAATCCCCGTTACGCCGAGCTGATCAGCAAACGTCTGCAGGAGCGTTATGATGATCCAGACAGTCCATTGCATCAGTTGTTTGATGACGTGAAATTAAAAGAGCTGATTGATACAAAGGGGGAAAGCTTTCAGCTGCCATGGTATGGCCAGCTGATGAGTGGTCCACAGCTGCTTGCCTATCTGTATCAGATTGACCGCTGGATCATCACGAAGCATATCACGATTGAAAAATAGGATGTATAAGAAAAGCGACAGAGCTATTCTGCCGCTTTTTCATTTTCCACCTCAGCATCCTCCATGACCTTCTGAAGCTCTACCAGCTGGCTTGTTCTCAGCATTTCCCGAATCTGCCGCAATTCCTTCAGACAGCTTTTCAGCAAATCAACAATGGAAGCAAGCAGAAGCAAGGCACTGATCACAGCGCAGTAAGCAAGTATATCCATCTTCATCCTCCCTTTCATATACACGCCTTTTGCATGATAAGACGCTTTTTCCTATAGCAATTCGTGTATGGTAAGAATGTCCTTTAATGCCTTTCTTTTGCTCAGTTGTTTCTTTTGACTGCCGTACCCAATAGCTATCACAAGCCGGATTCGTTTGTTATCCGGTATCTGAAGTAGCTCTTTGATTTTCTTTTCTTGAAAGTATCCGATCATGCACGTATCCAAGCCAAGTTCAGCAGCCTGCAGGCACAGGTATGCGCACGCGATACCGATGTCCACCTGATGGTATTCCTGTTTCTTCATGCGATTCACAATACGCTCAGAAAGTACTGGCTTTTGTTCCTCAACAACGATGAAAGCAGCATGCTTTGTGAAGGACTGCGTCAGGGCTACCATGGCCGGGTCTTGGATGATGTGAAATTTCCAGGGCTGCGAGTTGCATGCGGATGGTGCCTGTCCCGCGGTTTCCACGCATGTTTTCAGCAGTGCTGAATCAATCGTGTGCTCTGTAAAGCTGCGGCAGCTGTATCTTGCAGTAATTGCTTCCTGTAGTTCCATAAGCTGTCTCCTTTTTCCATTTGAATGGATAAGTTTCTCTGCATTTGCGAAAGAAGCAGTCAATGATATATCATTATTCCTGTATTCTATTTCTTCAAATTTAGCATATGGTGAAATTCAGCTTTTGTCAATCTATAATTTACATATTTGTGATAAAACAAAGAAAGGAACCACTTCCTCTTTTCCAGCAATTCCACATTTCCTACTAAGCAACACCTTCCTGTATGCATATTCGATGATCGTGTTTGTAACAAAGAAGCATTCAATTTCACAATCAATACAGGCAGCTTGTTACAGTTTGGTTCATCACCTGAATCGTATTATCAACCTCTACGCACATAGGTTATGAAGCAGTGCTATGATACGATGACATATACTTCATAAAGCATCCTACTCCAGCATTATCTATTTATAGCAGAAGCTCCAATAGGGACCATTCCCATACGCAGATAAAAAGAGGTAAAAAGAAGTCCGAACAAAACATATAGTCTATACAAGTTTTCAGATTGCTTAATCGTATGCTTAAATAATTTTTGATAATGCTTTTGTTGATATGTTTATTTAATTTCTCCATGTGAAATCAACTCATTTTTTTTATTCTCTCTGTCAATTCAACTATTTTCGTATGGATTAAGTGAATTGTTTTTGATAACTCAACATCGTTTTTTCCAGTAGGGTCATTCAATCCCCAATCCTCTCTATATTTGCATGGTATTGTAGGACACTTCACATTGCACCCCATTGTAATCACGATATCTACTTGTGGTATTTCTGATAACAGTTTGGAATAGTGTGTTTTTTCCATATCTATCTGGTACATTTCTTTCATTAAACGAGCTGCATCCTGATTGATTTGTGGCTTTGCTTCTGTTCCAGCAGAATAACTTTCAAAAATATTTGAAGAAAGATAATTTCCCAATGCTTCCGCAATTTGACTGCGACAGGAATTATGAACACAAACAAAAGCTACTTTCGGTTTCTTCATAAACAAATTCCCGACCTTTCGTTGTATTATTACTTTGTCAATAGTGCTTTCACTTCTTTCACTGTCAATACTTTTCCATAGGATATAACTTTGCCATTAAGCACTAGCGCAGGTGTAGATAATACTCCATAACTGGCAATTTCTGCAAAATCTGTAACATGTTCAATTTCGTAATCTAATCGAAGATCAGATATCGCTGTTCTAGTTGACTTTTCTAATTCAAAACATTTTGCACAGCCCGTCCCCAGTATTTTGATGCCTTGCTCTTGTTTCTTATTTTCTGCATTTTGCATTGTTTCTGATGTGCAATTGCCACCACAGCAGCATGATTTTGTTTCTTTTTTCTTTATGAACAATTTCATTACATATTCGCTCCTTTCAAATAAATAGTGTACTAAAAGTATTAAAAAGATAACCTACAGCGATAATGCCCAACGTACAAATGGTGATAAATAAAGTCAATAATTTAGGCTTTACTGCCTTTTTCAACATAATTAAAGATGGTAAACTTAACGTTGTTACTGCCATCATAAAGGATAAAATTGTACCTAATTGTGCTCCCTTTGCAAGTAATGCCTCCGCAACTGGAATTGTTCCAAAAACATCAGCATACATAGGAACACCGATAAGAGTGGCCAAAATAACACCTAATGGGTTGTCACTTCCCAAAATCCTTTCAACCCATATTTCAGGTATCCAGTTATGAATAATAGCTCCGATACCAACACCAATCAGAATATATGGGAATACTTTTTTGAATGTTCCTACAACTTGTTCTTTTGCATAACGAACTCTATCCTTTTTGGTTAAGGTAGGAGAACTAATATCAACACTCCCTGCATTTTTGACGAAATCCTCGACATATTTTTCCATGCGCAATTTTTCAATTAAAGTACCGCCAATACAGCGATTATCAAACCAACAATCACATAAGCAAAGGCTACTTTAACACCGAAAATACTCATTAGCAATACAAGACTTCCCAAATCAACCATAGGAGAAGAAATCAAAAAGGAAAAAGTTACGCCTAGTGGTAAACCTGCGCTTGTAAAACCTATAAATAACGGGATAGAAGAACATGAGCAAAATGGTGTAACCGTTCCTAGCAATGCGGATATGATATTTGCTCCGAAACCGTGAAAATGCCCTAAAATTTTCTTGCTTCTTTCAGGCGGAAAATAACTTTGAATATACGAAATTAAGAAAATTAGTAAACATAAAAGAATTGTGATTTTAATAACATCATATAAAAAGAATTGAACACTTCCACCTAAACGACTGTCCATGTCTAATCCCAACAGTGATAGTCCATTACCAATGAAGCCATTTAACCATTTCATACCAAGTAATTGGTCTTGAAAAAACAACCATATCGAACTCACTACTTTCACAAAATCCCCTCCTTTCAATAACATATCAATTTTTTTTGATGTGTTAAAGTTTTATAAAAGCCACCTTTCGATGACCTCTATTTGCAACAACTTGATTGATTTTCCAGATTTGGTGTTGTTAATTCCGATAATCGTTTTGACGCATATTCACTGCCACTTTTACTAAGGCTGTAATGCGTCCATTTACCGTCTTGCCTTGCATTAACAATACCAGAGTCACAAAGTATTTTCATGTGATAAGATAAAGCTGACTGTCCTATGTGCATGTTCTCAATCAGAACACATGCACATTTTTCTCCACTCTTTAAGCAATCTAAAATAATTAGCCTCTTTGTATCACAAAAAGCCTTAAAGATCTTTGCGTCTTTGGAAAAATCCGTCATCGTTATCACCCTCACATCAATTTTATTTGATATGTATATCATAAATATAACAACGGAATTTGTCAATAGTCAAATCAACTTTTTTTGATATATCCTCTTAATTACCATACTCAGAAAAGAAAACCCCTGTTAAAAGCCTTAATATTATTGGTAGTTCTTCACACTCTTTCCTGGGCTTTTTGTTTACGGTTTGTTTCATTCAAGAGGAAATTAAAGTCCTTTGTTTGATTCTGGCTGGCAGTAAATGAATTTGTATGCTCATGCGTCCATAGATACTGCAAAATCAGTGATTCTGTGTCTAACTGCACAAAAGCATTTCCTATCATATCCGCCATGATCAACAGGGAAAATATGTAAAGATAGAAAAAACCGTGGAGCCAATAAAATAAGGCTTTTTGAACATTGAAGATAAATAAAGAGGTAGTCAAAAGGATATATATAATTTATAAAGGAAACAAAGTCCTATAAATACATTCTTCCTGAGCGGTAAAGAGCCATACGACTGGATATCCTCCCATATACATATCTGCATCCCTATTGCAGGATGCTTACCCTGTTTTTCTTCTTTTTCATTCTTTTTTGAGAATTATTCTGCAGTATTTTCCTTTTTATCCAGCTGCACCTCCTGAATCTCTTCAAAACGCTTCACGATCTTTCCAGCCGTGATCTGCAGCTGCCGCATATCCTGATAAGTACGTTCAAAATCACTGCCGACTGTCTGATAACGCTTGTGAAATCGTTCAAATTCCACCTGCAGATGCTTCAGCTCCTGCTGAATCTGTTCCACATGCTCATTGCGCTGCACGCCTAGATAAATAGCACGAATCGCCGTCAAATATGCCATCAGCGTTGTCGGAGACACCATATACACCTTTTCCTCATAGGAATACTGTACCACTTCATCACAGCTCGCATAAATATAAGAGAATACCGCTTCGGCAGGAAGAAACATGCAGGCGAACTCCGCTGTTTCCTGCGGCAGTATATACTTCGACGCGATGGAACGCACATGCTTTTTCACATCCTGCACAAACTGGGCATGCGCTTTTGCCTTCTCCTGCGCCGTATCCGCATGCATGAGGCGGTTATAGTTCTCCAAAGGAAATTTGGAATCAATACAGATCATACGTAGCGGTTCACTGGCGAACAGAACAGCATCAGCAATCGTTCCATTGCTCAGCTTATACTGCTTCTGATAGCGATGCTCATCCGTTCCCATCGCCGTTTCCAAAAGGCTGTATAATTCAATTTCACCAAAGATTCCTCTGGTCTTTTTGTCATTCAGAATATTTTGCAGCTGCAATATGGATGCGGATACCTCTTTGATGCTTTGCTGGCTTTCATCCAGCTTCCCCATCTGCTGCAGTACCTTGCCGAACACCTGCGTTGTGGTCTGATAGCCATGATGCAGATTTTCATTCAGAGTAAGCTCCAGATGGCTCATACGCTGTTCCACATTTTCATGCAGAGACTGCAGGTCTGTTTTCATCAGCTGGGAAATCTGCGTCTGCAGCATCATCAGCTGATTGTTCCACTGCTGCTGCATGGCGGCCATATCCTCACGCTGTGCACTCAGCTCCCGCAGCACACGTTCACTGTCCGCAGACTTTGCCGGACGCAGCTGCAGAAACAGAAAGATAAACAGCAGTACAACACACAAAATTAAAAATATCAATACGTAAAGTTCCATCGTAATCTCTCCTTGCGGATATCATTATACCATACATCCTCCTCAGGTATTCAGAAAAGACAAATAACGTTCACACAGGCGCAGGCTTCTGCGGATACAGCGGATATCGACTGTTAAAGACAATTCACTTTCATCATGAAACTGCACCACACAGCCCTTTTCAAGACGGTGCACCTCATCTACTGCACGGTAATTGATCCAGATACAATCGGGATTGCGAATTGCTTTTGTTGGAAATAATACGTCCCTGTACATCTCCGAAAGTAGAATCGGCACCTTTTGATGAATATCCAGATTGGCTGCTGCCGCTGTTCTTCTTCCCTCAAAGGTGGAGCCATGTCGCAGACACAGCCTTTGCAGGATCACAAGAACCGGTTCCTGCAGCCGCGCCTGCTGCTGATTCTCCTGTACCATCAAACAGCTTCTCTCATCGATTCTTTGCAAATAATATACCATTTCCCCGCCTCCCAAAGCATTCTCCTAACGTTATATCACAAAAATCAGAAAATGCTTAAAAAGTTATCAAATACGGGAGAAATCCATATAAAAAAAGGAACAGATTCACTCCGTTCCCATATGGTATCTCTTAGCAGCAGCCTCCGTCGCATCCACCGCCACAGCCGGAGCATCCACTTTCCTGTGCTGCCATCTGCTGTTCATATACCAGTGTATCGATCACGATGCATTCGATTTCCACCTTGACATCCTTTGGCAGACGAGCCACCTGTACACAGCTTCTTGCCGGATACGGTTCCTCCAGATAGCTGCCATATACTTCATTCAGCTTGTCAAAGTCATTCAAATCACTGACAAAAATCGTTGTCTTAACGATATGCTTGTAATCAAGTCCCATGTCCGCAAGAACTGCCTTGATGTTTTTCATGACCTGGTGTGTCTGTTCCTCGATTGTCGTTCCTTCTACCTCTCCTGTTTCCGGATTCAAAGGAATCTGTCCGCTCAGGTACACAAAGTCCCCCAGCTTAACTGCCGGAGAATAAGGCCCCAGCGCCTTTGGTGCATTTGCAGGCTTTACTGCTTTTAAAAATACGTTCATAGTATCCTCCTAGTCTAAATCGTCATCCATTTGTGACAAGATCTGCATTTCGATTCTGGCTGCCATACCATCCTTGGTATCCAGAACCTTGATTTCAAAGTTTTCAAATTCTATTTCACGGCCTTTGCGGACCTTGCGATGGTTATTCAGCTCAAAGATCCAGGCTGCAAAGGTTCTCGCCTTTGTTTTCGGCGCATCCTGATCTTCTACATATGTATCGAAGAAATCGACAAGCGACACATTCCCGTCAATCGTAAAGGTATGATGTCCGATTTCAACGACATGATTGGGAAGAGGATCATATTCATCATAGATTTCTCCTACCAGCTCTTCCAATACATCCTCCAGCGTTACAATTCCGACAAAAACATGAGATGTCAGAGATTCCTCGACAATCGCCATATGCTCTCTGGATTTCTGAATGTCCTCCAGAACTGCAGGCAGCTTCTTTCGCTGTGTAACAAATACCGGCTCCTGCATCATTTCAGAGATAACGATTTCCTTATCCTCCAGCAGGGCATCCAAAACATCGCGCACACGCAGGATACCGACAACCTCGGTTGTCTGATAGGAAATTACCGGAAGACGAGACAGCTTGTGATCATGCAGAACCTGCTTCATCTGCTCGTAGGTAGCATTGTCGTACAGAAAGACTACCTGATCCTTGGGAACCATGATATCGCGTACATTCTTATCATCAAATTCTATGACGCTTTCAATCAGCTCGCGCTCCTCCTGTTCCAGAACTCCCTCCTGCTCAATCGTTGAAACGATTTCCAGAAGCTCGTCCTCTGTTGCCGTAACATTTTCAATTTCCATTTTCTTTTCCCAGTGCGCTTCGATCGATTCCACAACAAAAGAAATCGGACGAAACAGCAGCACCATGATGGAAAGCGGCTTAGCCATAAACAAAGCTACGGATTCCGCTTTTGCTTTCGCAACAATTTTCGGAGTAATCTCTCCAAACGTCAGAATCAGAACCGTCATGATTCCTGTGGCAACTGCCACACCGGCACTCCCGAACATCTGTGTAAACAGCTCTGTTGCTATGGAGGTTGCCAGAATATTCACCACGTTGTTTCCAATCAGTATTGTTGTGATCGCAGCCGTAAAGTTTTTAGAAATGCTGTATGCTGTGCGGGCACGCTTATCTCCGTTCTTCGCCATTTGCTTCAGGCGGATCATATTCACTGAGGAATATGCCGTTTCTGTTGACGAAAACAGTGCACTGAAAGCTACCAGTATAAGTAAAACGATGAGAAGACATATTTGCGATCCATCCAAGAATTACCACTCCCTACCGTATGTCCGTTTAGAAAAAGATGGTTAAAGACTCTTCACCATAGACAATATTATAAACGAAAATTGGAAAATTTCAATGGAAACGACTATATTCTTCTTCAATCTTCACCTAACCCATCACATTTTCCTTACAATGCCCTCATAATCCATATATACCGGTGCAGAAAGGTAGATTTTGTTGTTGGACCAGCGCAGAAGGCTTTTTCCGCCGCGGGATACGCCTACTGCTATTTTGTGCAGTAAATCCTCATGATATGCCTTGCGATAGATCGGAATCAGCGATTCAAAGCCTTCCGGTGTGCTGAAATGCATTGCGTCCTGTATCTCATAGGCCTGTGGCATACAATACGTATCATGCTCCCGGATTTCCAGTGTTACCAGATTGCGAAAGCACTTCATACGGCACGCCTGCTCCTGCAGGCGAATCCTGCACGTATCCTTTTCAAACTGCTTCATATACCAGAACCCCAGACAGCAGACCGCCTCCAGACTGCAAATACCGGCAGGTGCTGCATCCTCAACAATCTGAAAGCGGATATCCTCCTTTTCGATACTCCCCACAAAGCTTTGATGCTCCTGCTGCATCTGTTCACTGCAAAGCGTAACATCCCGCATATGCTCTCTTCGCACACTCACCAGTAGATAATCCCTGTCATTCATTTTCAATTTCCAAAATTTCACAGTATCCCTCCTATGTATAAATATGCGATTGGTGTTCACAATAATGTCAGGAGGTAAGAAAAAATGAAAAAAGAAAAAACAAGCAAAAAGACACGTTTCGTTGCAGCTCGTCGTAACAGTGATGGTACATTAAGCGAGTTCAAGGACAACAATGGAAAGACTTACGACTACGAACAGGCTTTAGAGGCTGTTGAACAGGGTATGATCGAAAACGCTCTTCCATTCACAGGACGTGACGGAGCTCGTCACATTCGTGGAATTAACGATGGAGACGAATCCACAAACCTGCGTAACCTGAAAGAGTTCTAAGAAACGCGTACAAAAAGAAGAACATGTGCAGCCAGTTTCGGCATTCGCACATGTTCTTTTTTATGTAACAGACTGTATCTGCCACCGTTTTTTATCACAGCGTATCCTCACTTATTACAGCTTCATTTTTGTGTATGCTGTAGTAGATGCAGGAATGGCGGTAACCGCGATAGTCCACCTCGGCTGTTTTCTGTATCCGCCGCATACCACAGCGTTCCATAACACGGCAGCTTGCTGTATTTTCCTGAAAGGCACCTGCACAAATTTCACGATAGCCCTTTGTAAATAAGTCCGCAATTACCGCCTGCAAAACCTCTGTGGCATATCCTTGATTTTGGTGCTCTGGATGGATCACATAGCCAAGCTCTATACAGCTTTTTTCAATTCCCACAGTATTTACAAATCCAATCAGCTGATTTGCCAGATATATTCCCCGCTCATATCGCGCTTCCTCCTGTGACCATTTCATAAAGCTGTAAAACAAACGCTCTGCCTCCTGAATTGTCGCAAAATCCGGAATCATAAAGGTTTTCTTTATATCGTCATTGCACAGCAGATTCACCATGTCCAATCGATCTGCTTCCTTGAAGGGCTGTATACACAGCCGTTTTGTCTTAATCATATGCATCACCTGTTTCCCTCTCTTCAATTTCTTCCACCCGTATCTGTAAGGACAGATAATAGGATTTCAGCTGTCTGCGTGTATAATATAATAAAAAACATAAAAGGAAGCTTCCCAAAGCACAAAGAATACCGCCGATACAGCGAATATAGACAACAGCCTGTGCCAGCGATGTACTGGATAGCCCCTGCCAGGTACAAAAAAAGATACCGCCTGCCGCAAGCAGGGCGGCAAGCAAAATAACGGTCGTACTCCGCTTTTTCTCTACAACCGGAAAGACAAGCAGAAACAGCAGTGCTGTAAATACCTCAAACGGACGCAGCTCCTTCAACAGCACGCTCATCGTCCTCATAAAAGAAAAGGATGCAAGGGAAATGGTGTCCAGAATAATGCGTGAAACATAGGTCTGTGAGATCAGCGGCTCCTTCAGCAATGCAAATACTGAGGGATAATCGGATAGCTGCAGCAATCGTACACCGAGAAAAAGATAGGGCAGGATAAGCAGAATACACGCGATTAAAGTAATCAGATAGAGAAGATGCCGTCGCTTTGATCGCGTATCGACGAATTGGTCAAGCCACTCGATCATGTTGTCAGCCAATCCTCTCCCTTGATGACCTCAACATCGGAAAGCCCCGGATAATCCAGCTGGCGCAAGGCCTCATAAAGTATGATCGCCGCACAGTTGCTCAGGTTTAAGGAGCGTGCATTGGCAACCATGGGAAGGCGCATACAATGGTCCAGCTGCTTTGCAAGAATCGTCTTGGGAATTCCCGTGCTTTCCTTACCAAGAATAAAATAGATATCTCCCTCACATTTGGTAAAGTCAAAGTGCGACGGTGCTTTCTTTCCATATCTCGTCATATAGTAATAATTTTCGCTGGGATTATGCAGGATAAAATCCTCCCAGTTTTGATAGATGGTATAATCCAGCTCCTTCACATAGTCCATCCCCGCTCTTTTCAGATGCTGTTCATCCAGTGAAAAGCCCAGCGGCTGTATCAGATGCAGGCGGGTATTGGTTGCCATACAGGTTCGCATCATGTTTCCGGTATTCTGGGGGATTTCCGGTTCATATAGTACCAGGTGCAGCATATCAATTCTCCTTTTCCATAAAGTCCACCAGCTTGTCCAGTGCGCGTCCGCGATGGGAAACACGGTTTTTTTGTTCTTCACTCACATTTGCCAGCGTGGTTCCATAGGGCGGATAATAAAAGATTGGATCATAGCCAAAGCCCTTTTCACCCTCGATGTGATCAGCCACAATTCCCTCCACAACGCCGGTAAAGACGTGCTCGCTGCCGTCTGCTTTCACATAGGCGATTGCACAGATAAACTGACAGCCCTTATCCTTCGCCTGCCTGCATTGATCAATCAGATACTGATTTTTCACAGCATAGGAGGTATCCCTTCCCATAAAGCGTGCGGAATAAATTCCCGGCGCACCATCCAGTGCATTGACGGCAAGTCCGCTGTCATCTGCAATCACCTCAATTCCCAGACGTTCATGTATCGCCCTTGCCTTGATCAGGGCGTTTTCTTCAAAGGTTGTCCCTGTTTCCTCAATTTCAATATCCTCGTTCAGATCGCGTAATGTTTTCACTGTATATCCAAGCGGCTTGAGCATTTCTGCAAATTCCGCTGCCTTATGTGCGTTGCCGGTAGCAAGCATGATTTCTTTCATCGTGTCATCTCCTTGATTTCAGTCATTTCCTCATTGATAAACCATTGCCGTGGGTACTGCTGGTTCCGATTGTAAAGCACCAGCTGATAGCCCGCTTCCTTGTGATAGCCGATATCTGCCACGCCATAGCGAAACAGGATATCCTGATTCGCAATTCCCTGCTTTAGGGCAAAGGCAAGCAGCTCCTTTTTTTTCTCCAGGGTTACCCATGGCCGGGCGAAGCGATGCGGCTTCTGTTTGAAATTACGGTAATACTGCGTCAGCAAAATTGCATCCACCAGACGCTCATCCTGCTTATTCAGCAATGGATAAAAGCAGCGAAACAGCTCATAGGGCTGATAGGGGCGCGGCAGCTTTTCATATTCCTGTCCCAAATCCATAAACAATGCAAAAGCGCTCTCGTACCAGTGCAGCTCCAGTATTGCAGTAATCACACTGCGGCAGGCTGCACTGTTCCAGAATTTTTCAACCGCCTCTGCACAGGCATGAATCCGCCTCATCTCCTCCTTTTTCAGCCATGCGCTGGCTGTGACATCATAGGGGGCAGTTTCTTGAAACACGAAGTGGTAGCGTTCCCGCTGACTTCGCAGCTTCGTTCCCTTTAACAGCTTGAGAATTCCCAGCTGCAGCTCACTGGCCTGCAGGGAAAATAGGGAGTCAAAGGACGTCTGAAAGGAAGACAGATCCTCATAGGGCAGTCCGGCAATCAAATCCACATGCATAAGCGCTCCGCTTGCCTTCAGACGCTGAATGACCTCTTTGAGTCGCTCGTTGTTCTGGATACGCCCGACGGAGTGCAGCGTTTGTGTATGAAAGGACTGCACACCGATTTCAAAGCGGAAACGGCCGGGAACCGCCTCTTCACAGAAAAACTGCAGCAGCTCCTCGCTGAGTGTTTCCGCAACAATTTCAAATTGAAATATCTGATGCGTACAATGCTCATTCATATAGCGTGCAATCTGCAACGCCCGTTTGGGATCCGCGTTAAAGGTGCGATCCAGAAGCTTTACCTGGGTTACCCTGCTATCCTTCAACCGCTCTAATATTCCCATGATATATTCAATGGAAAACATACGAACCTCTCGATCAGCTGAGGACAGGCAGTAGGTACAGCCATATGGACAGCCTCTGCTTGTCTCCAGATAAAAATACTGTCGATCCATACCCGGTGCATCCATTTCCATAAAGTATGGTGCTTCAAAGCGCTCCAGCCATGCCAGCTCTGTTTTACGATATTCCGTATTGGGGAACTGTCTGGTATAAATTCCTGCAATCTCATACGCCTGTGCCTGATCAAGCATGGAAATGTATTCCCACACACTCTGTTCCCCTTCTCCGATACTAATGGCATCCACTCCCGCATCGAGCAGATCGAAGGACTCATAGCTGACCTCCGGACCGCCAACCAGTATATGCAAATCGCTTTTTTGCTGCTTCAGCAGGAGAATGACTCTTCGGATCAGCTGGATATTCCATATATAGCAGCTGAAGCATACCACCTCCGGCTGTCTGGATAAAATATCCTTTGCAATCTGTTCCTCATGCTCTTTTATCGTATATTCCTGTATGGTGACACATTCCTTGTGCGGTGCTGTCGTATACAGCCAGCGCAGTGCAAGATTCTTATGTATATATTTGGCATTGCATGTTGTCAACAGAACTTTTTTCACTTCTTCACCTTCTCGCTATTTATTCTAACAAATTTTACTTAAATATGCTATGATTAAACAGGTGATATGAATGAAAGCAATGGATTTTCTGGATACTCTGTTTTTCGACCCTGACCTCACCTTGCGTGATATGCATAAGGGGCTGACCAATCAGAACTTTCTTCTGAAAATGAATCAGGAAACTTATGTACTGCGCATTCCGCGCGCAGACTGTGAACATATTGTGAACCGGCATCACGAAACAATGGCGCTGGAGGCCATACGGGATGCGGACATCGATGTGGAAACGATTTATTATGATGAAGCGAGCGGCTATAAGGTAACGCGGTATCTGCCGGATGCCAAAACCTACAGGGAATGTGAAGATCCCTGCAAGCTTGAGCGAACGGCTGCCCTAATGAAACGGTTCCATTCCCTGCAAAAGCGTGTGGATGCTGATTTTGAACCGATCCGCCTGCTGCAAAGCTATCGCAGCCGGATCAAGCAGCCGCTGTATGATCTGACGCCGTATGAGGATGCTGTACAGGAGGTTTATCATTTAAACAATCCCCAGATTCTTTGCCATAACGACTGGGTGGATGGCAATATCCTGTTCACAAAGGATAAGACCTATCTGATCGATTATGAATATGCCGCAAACAATGATCCGCTGTTTGATGTCATGTCCTTTCTGAGCGAAAATCAGATTGAGGATTCTACCCTGCGGGAACGCTTCTATGCCGTTTATTTCGATGAAATAGATGACACGGTGCGCCGACATTTGGACATATGGGAAAATTTTCAGAATCTGTTATGGTGCAGCTGGGCAATGATGATGTGGGAAAGTCGACACGAGAGCGTATACCGTGCGATTGCCCGTGATAAATACGAGGCCTTAAAAAGAAAAAATCCGAATACCTGATACTGGCTCTGCCAGAGTTCTTCAACGTATACAAGCAATGCTGTGCATACGCTGGAGATATTCTGGTTTGCTGCAGGTGATCGGTTTTTTTCTTTAGGCTGCATCCTTTTTCTGGAAAATCCAACGTGTTATAAAATAAAGCAGACTGCAGGAAATCCCCAATGTCAGAAGACCATTCAGATAGGTATATGAGGTATAGCCACTGAGAATGTCCACGGGATTAAAATAGGTGAACGCAAGCCATGCATACCCTGCACCGGTATTGGCCGGCTGGGCAATCCCCATACCTAGCAGCAGAATGGCAAGTGTCAGAAGCAGAGAAGTCATCTTATTTCTGCATATGGCATTGAACAGCATATTCAACAGCATACAGAAGAGGATGACAAGCAGCCCCAGCAAGACGCACAGGCCTGTAAACTGCCACATCGGCAGAAAATCAAATTTGGAATTCGGGCTCTGTACCTGATACGGAATGGAAAAATACCGCGTAATTCCAAGTGTATACGTCATTGCATTATTTTCTTCCGTTTCCCTGAGCGTATTTTCCATCTGTTCCAGAGAGGTCAGTCCCTGCACATTGGATAAAACCGGCGCCTGTATGCGTTCATAATGGTCAACCATGCCAAAGCACAGGGAAAGCAGCAGAAGCGGTATGAAGAAGATGGCACACAGAGCCGCCATATTGCTGCGCATTTTCTGGTGCAGATAGCGAATGCGCTTGCGCGGCTGTGACAGCAGCGTTTTGATGACTCCGCTGTCGCGGTCCTCATGAATGGAGTCAAAGCACAGAAGCGTGATCAGAATAACCGGCAGGATTGGAAACAAGGAGCGCATGAACTGCACAATCAGCGTAGCGCTGTCCGTTGTGGAATAGGTCAGATTGGCAATCCCCTGCTTTTCAAGCTGATCATAAAAGCGGGCGGTAAACTGATAATACGGAAACATCTGGGTTTCATCATTATCCATATAGCTGTTTGCCCAGTCCTCTGAGATTTCACGATCTGAAAATTCCGGCAGCTTTCGTTCCCTGCGCAATGCCTCCAGCGTATCCTCCTCAGTAATATATTCACGATAATACAAATCAAAATTCCGTGTCGAATACAGAGCGGAAACACGTCTTGCATGCAGCAGATTCACTTCGGCATAGTTTTTATTCACAGCCCTCCAGTCCTTTTTCTGAATGGCTGTTTTTAAATTCTCGCTCTTTTGGGTCAATGTTTTAAAATAAGCGGCATTATCATCCGTCATCAGCATGAACAGCTGATTTTTCACTTTGTTTTCCGCCTCTAATGCATCAACATAGAGTGCTCTGTGCTCGGTTGCAGCTCTCTCATTCAAATCCACTGCACTCAGCACGCCGCAAAGCAGCACACAGACCATGGCGATCCAAAGCTTTCGCTTGCGCAGCAATTTTTTTAATTCCAGCATTATCGTATACCTCCTTCCAAGTCGAATCGATTGATTCGGTGTACGCTGCCAATAAATAAAAGCGGCAGCCACAACGCACAGATTATCAAGCACTGCGTGCTGCTTGCTGCATATTCCTGTGCAGCGATTTCCAGCGGATACAAGTAGAAAAACGGGATCCAGGAAAACAGAAAGAACGAATTTCCAAACATACGCATGATAAAATATATGATGATCAGCAGGGAGCCAATGCACAGCAGTGTATTGGCTACCGTCTTTTGCCACGATGCCAGCCATGCTGCCGCACACATATAGCACAGCACTACAAGCATGGAAAGCGGCACCGCTTTGCTCATGATAGAGGACCATGAAGCCAGCTCATACTCTCGTACAATATATGGATACTGCATGCTCCCCAATCCGTGCTGCACAAGCGGCAGGATGGAAAATAGCAGCAGTGCGATTGTAAAAGAAAGCACAATCACAAAAGATGCTGTCAGCATTTTTGCAATCATCAGAGTGCTTCTGGATATCGGCATGCTGTATATGAGCTTATACGTACCGCTCTCATAGTCGTGACAGATTTGATCCGCCATCAATACGCTTACAACAAGCAGCAGCAACAGCATGGTATCCTGTTGAAATATCTGGAAAAGAAAATTCAACAATGTCGGCTCATAGGGACTGGTATACGGCTGTATGTCATGATCGAGAAAATACGTATAATAGGCATGATCCCGCCGCAGCGTATCCTTCGTTATACCAAGCTCCTTCACCACATCCATGGACTGCCCGAGCTTTTGCAGCTTCTGGTATCCAAGCGCCCGCTCATTCGCATAGCGAACGGTATCGTGCCAGTCAAAATAATCCCTAGACTGCCGCATATTGGTCCATGCGGATGTCGCATCCTGAATATCGCACCACAAATATGCCTCCTCCTTTTGCGTAGGAGTTTCATCCTTTTTCGCCGTATATTGCAGAATATGCATCAGCATCTGACAGCGATTATCTGCGACGGGGTTTTCGTAGTGCAGCTGCATAATCAAAGCATCCTCATATGCCTTTCCCTTCTGTGCTGAGATAGCATATACTACCGCAAAGAAACACAGAAATCCGAGAACGGCTGCCAGAAACCGCTTTGCTTTCCAGCTTTTCCGGATTTCGGCATACAGCAGCGCTCTCATAAAGCAGCCTGAGCCTGCACATAAAATTGCGTTTTCATGAGCGTATGCCACCTTCCAGATCCTGCTTTTTTATGATACAGATATGCAGCAGGAAGAACACAAGGATGGAAATTATGCAGAGCAGACTACATGGAAGCAATTTCAGCACAAACTCATGTGCAGCGATTTCTATGGGATATATGTAAAAGAACGGAATCCAGGAAAACAGCGGAATGGTGAATCCGAAAATACGAATGAGGAAGTAAATCAAAATCAGCAAAGTACCGACACACAGCATCGTATTGGATATCGTTTTCTGCCAGGAGGCCAGCAATGCCGCTACAAACATATAAAACAGGATCACCAGAAAGGTGAACGGCAGGACACGCTGCAGCAGCCATGACCAGGTTACGACATCGTAGGTATGTACAATGTACGGGTATGCACTGCTCCCCATTCCATAAGTGGACAACGGTATAACGGAAAACATAGCAAATGCAGCCAGAAAGGATATCAGAATTACCGCTGCGGCACTCATCACCTTTGCAATCAGAAGCTTTTCTCTAGATATCGGCTGACTGTATATAGTTTTATAGGTTCCGCTTTCATAGTCATGGCAAATCTGATCCGCCATGAGCAGGGATACAACAACCATGAGCAGCAGCATGGTGTCATGCTGAAACATCTGAAGAATAAAATTTAATACATTGGGTTCATACGGTGTTGTGTATGGCTGTAAATCCTGTGTCTTGAAATACTGGTAATACGCCCTGTCCGTTTCCAGCGTTTTCCTTGTAATTCCATAGCTCTTCAGCTCATCGTGGTAATAGCCGCGATCCATCAGCTCAAGAAGATATTCAGCACGGCCTATGGCATAGGCATTCGTATTATGCCAGTCAAAATATTCCGGTGCCTGCCGAAGATACGCCCAGCTGGATACAGCATCCGTGACATTGCACCAGCCATATGCTTCTTCCCGCTGCCCCGGTTTTTCCTTTGCAGCAGGGGTATTCTGCAAGGTATACATCAGCTCTCCACACCTTGTACTTACAATTGCATTCTCATCATGCAGCTGCATGATCAAATCGTCCTCATATGTTTTCCCCTTTTGCAGGCAGTTTACATAGACAACAGAGAAGAAGCAGAGAAAGGCCGCAAAAGCCGCAAGTATCCGTTTTTCCCTCCAGCTTTTTCTAAATTCTGCCAGAATCATATCCTTCATGAATCATCACCATATACTTCCCGGTAGATGGATTCAATGTCTACAGTTTCCTTAACGATATCTATGACTTCGATATGCTGCTGCAGCAGCTTTTGAAGATACATGCTCATCCCCTTTTCATTGCGAAAGCGCGCCTTGATTCCCAGCTTTTCCCTTTCAATCTGAGCATCCTCCAGCTGCATCGCTGCCGCTGCCTCCAAATCCTTTTCCTGCATATAAAAGGTATAGCTGTATGCATTGTGTACAGCTGACGGTGTTTCCACAATCTCCCCCTGATTGATACAGATAATGCGATCTGCCACTTTTTCTATTTCGCCAAGCTGATGCGAGGATATAAGAATCGACACATCCTCTTCATCCGCCAACTGCCGCAGTTCCTGTCGAAGCTCCATGATTCCTCTTGGATCCAACCCGTTTGTCGGCTCATCCAGAATCAGAAATTTCGGATGCCCTAGCAAGGCAATCCCAAGCCCCAGACGCTGCTTCATCCCCATGGAATATTGCCCTGCCCGCTTTTCCAAATTCTTATGCAGGCGGGTATAGGCGGCGACCTCATCGATCCGTTTCTGATCGACATGCTTCAGCCTTGCGAAATACTGCAGATTCTCATAGCCGCTCAGCGTCGGGAACAGCCCCGGCGCCTCAATCATCGCTGACACATACTGCAAAGCGAGCTCCCGCTCCTTTGCGAGATCATGACCCTCGATGATGATCTGCCCGCTGCTTGGATAAACCAAGGATGCCATGCATTTCATCGTAGTTGATTTTCCTGCTCCGTTTGGTCCGATAAAACCTACAATTTCATGATCGTGAATCGTAAAGCTCACATTTTTCAAAACCTCATGCTTCCCGAAGGATTTACATAGATTTTTCACTTCAGCCCGTATCATATGTTCACTCCCTAACTTTTACATAGTAATTGTAAATGGTTACATAGAAATTTGCAATAACATCTGTTTTTTTTCAAAAAAAGCTGATATCCGAATATCAGCTAACGTACACTTTCCCCTTCTAAAATCGAGAAGGCTGCGGTCTGTTCTTTCACAGCAGTTTTTTCAATCAGTGCATTCATATGTGCTACAATATCTCTGGCATAAGCCGAGTAATCATATGCGAGTGCATGAAGGGCAGGTGACATCACGCGGCACACCTCATGTCCTCCAAAGCTGATTACCGATGCATTCTGCGGAATCGCTATATGATATTCCCTTGCGAACTTGGTAAGCGGAATTGCCATTTCATCACGTTCCAGCAAAAGAAGATCAATTTTCTCAGTAAAGATTTCTTTTATTTTCTCATAGATGTCCGCATAGCTGCCATTGCAGAGAGTCACCTTGAGATCGATAGGCTGTCTTTTCTCATGATAGCTGTTGCGGATACCCTGCAGCCGCTGATCAGCAAGCGTCTGGTCAACCCCAAGATAGCGGACAACCAGCTGGCGCTTTTCCAGCATATAGGCTCCCAATACCTCTCCGGCCTGTACCTCTTGTAAACAGCAGCAATTCAGCTGTTCTTTATCCTCGTTCAGGAATAGAACCGGTATCGAGGTCGTACGCATCTGCTTCTGAATAAACTCTGCACTGGAACAGCTCTCGATGATGATGCCGTTCACATTTTGTACGATATAGGAGGTAAGGTATTTCTCCTCCAGCTCTTCCATCCCATCGGTCACACAAATTGAGAATGTGATGTTCTGCTCCTTCAATACATCCTTTAAAGCATGAATCATATTTCTTGTGCGAGGCAGCGCGATATCCTTAACCAGCAGGCCAAACCGGTAATTTTTCTGTTTCACCCTCACTGGCTGCTTCGTCTTTTCACCTTTTGTCTCAGTCGTCTTTTCATTTGCTTTTTCTGTTTTACTTCCTCTGGCAACATAACCGGTTTCTTCGATGGCAGCACGTATCTTCTCTGCTATTTCCTCCCGTACATTTTCCTGTTTGAGATAGCGGGATACGGTTGCTTTGGAAACACCGGCAAGCTCAGCAACGTCCGCAATAGTAGCTTTTTTCATACTTCGAACATCCTTTCCATGAGTCATATAGTTTTATTTTACCTTATTTTCTATAATTTGGAAACCCTTTTTTCAGAAGCAGCCTCCAGAAGCTGTTCCAGCACATGGGCAACGCCATGCGCTGCATTGCTGAGTGTCTGATAGCTGGCGGCCTCCTTTATGACATCTGCAGCATTTGCCATTGCGAAGCTGTATCGGAATTCCTGCATCATGGACAGATCATTCAGGCTGTCGCCGAACACCATTACCTCATCCGGCTGCAGTCCCTGTAACGCACATAGCTTTTTTAACGCCAGTCCCTTCTGCGCATCACTTGCTGTTATTTCTATATTGTCAGCCACAGAATTTGTTACCGCTGTCTGCTTCACCTGTGAAAGCCGAGCTCGCACCGTCTTCAGCCGCTGAGCATCATCTCCGAAGGCCTCCAGCTTATAGATGATCGGCTCCTCCTTCAGATACACAAATGCATCCTCAATTTCTCTGTCATAGCTTCCAAAGGAGGACGCTTCCATAAGCTCACGGATTTCTTTATCCTGCATGCCCTGCTTACGCATATGCTGGATAAACATCGCTCTGCCCTTTTCCGGCGTGCTGCTGACAATTCCCTCGCTGGTATACATATGGTAAGGCAATGTGCTTTCCTCCAGGATTCGCAATGCTGATGCAGCGTGTTCCAGCGGAAGAGGTGTATGAGAGAGCCGCTTTCCATGCGCATCCGTAATCAAGGCACCATTCAGCAACAGGCAGTCGCAGTGAATCCCCTCTTTTTTAAACATCGGCGCGACACTTTTATAATTCCGTCCAGTTGCCGCCATAAAGGTGATGCCAGCCTTATGAAGTCCGTGTATAGCCTGAATATTGCGCTGAGACAGCTGATGATTTTCATCGAGCAGCGTGCCGTCCAAATCACATGCTACAAGTTTTATCATAAAATACCCTCCCTTTCACATACCTGTTTATTTTACCATGCATTCGACTTTCTTCACAATGAAAATCGTGCTAGAATAAAGAAAAGACAGGAGTTGATCAATATGCTGGAAACTGGCAGCAGAGCCATTGATTTTACATTGCCGGATGAACATGGCAATCCGGTTGCATTACATGATTTCAAGGGAAAGAAGGTTGTTTTGTATTTTTATCCAAAGGATAATACACCGGGGTGCACCAAACAGGCATGCGCATTTAAGGCAGCCTATGAGGAATTCAAACGTGAGGATATCGTTGTGATTGGAATTAGTAAGGATTCCAGTGCTTCCCATGTGAAATTCAAGGAAAAGTACGAGCTTCCCTTCCTGCTGTTATCGGATACAGAATTGAGCGTCATTCAGGCCTATGATGTTTGGAAGGAAAAAAAGCTGTATGGAAAAACCTATATGGGGGTAAGTCGTTCCACCTATATCATTGACGAGGCGGGGATCATCATCAAAACCTTTGAAAAGGCCAGTCCGGCCAATAACGCTTCCGATATATTGCAGTATCTAAAGGAGGGCAGACAGGACTAGTATTCTGCAGCCTGCTTTCGTAATAGGATTAAGCAGTTACGAAACGATTATGAAGCAGCATCCTTCTCAAAGGAATATTGCCTGCTTTGAGAGTAAGCATAAATAACCAAAAAAGAAGAAGTAAATTTCGATCACATACAGGAAATTTATTTCTTCTTTCTTTTTTACAGCTTCATCATCGCCTTTTTATCCAATACGAGCCTTCCAGAGGAATATCACCTTTCTCTATTACTTTCATGAATGAAAAAGCATATCCGGCACTCTGCATATTTACAAAATACATACGGGCTCAGCATAAGCAGGACGAAAAAGCAGGCTTCATTTTCGCCTGCTTTTTACGGATAGTGCTTCAACAGCTTTCCTGCACTGCTAAGAAATCTACATGCCTGTGGTCACTTTGTCGATTTCTTATTTCCTTTGCCGTATGCGTACCAGACTTCTGTTGAGCTGCCGTACAGCTTCACTGCGCTCCTGATGCTGGTGCCAAAGCCCCTGCAGGCATAGAATACAGGAAATCATGGAGAATAGGAGAAGATGTTCCATGATAATCAAGCAAATATCTCTGGTTAGAACATGTTCCTGTACATTATTCAGATAGAGTAAAGCTGCTCCTATATACACCATGGTGAACAGTTGAAGTGATGCAGTCACGGAGGCAAGCTCACCACAGGAGTAAAGCGATGCTTTCTTTCGTTTTTGAAGAAGGATGGCAAATGCAAAGCATAGGACTGCAAAGCCACTTCCCAGGCATGCTATGCGAAGCAGCTCCTTTGGGGTATCTGCATGCAAATAGAGCAGAATGCCATAAAGCGGCAAATCCAGCAACAGAAATACCAGCAGCGCCGGCATTTGTGAAAAGAGCAGGCGATGTTTTTTCATCAGTAGTAAGACGATTCCGGCACTTCCTGTCAGAAGGAATGCGGCAATACTCAAGGTTTGCATTTCACTGTCCCTCCTTCCGTATCCAGCAGCAGTCTCTGCTGATGCAGCACTGCCAGAAGATGCTGCTGTAGCCATAGCAGCAGGTCACTGCTCATAATGTATACATAGTCCTCCTGCATTAGCCCTACTTCCTCCTGAAAGCTGTAATACTGTATTTTCATCTGATTCAAATCCTGTATGGATATGGTATTCAGCTGATGCAGGGTCAGCAGAACAGCATTGATTGCATGATAGCCCGGCTGCTCTACGCTTTGGCGCGTAGCCATCATCACATAGCCGTCTTCCTTTGCAAAAGGTACCTCCTGATAAAGCTGAATATAGGTGTTTACATAGGTAAGAACATCACATACGTAGCTGCGAATATCCTTATGCTGTACCGTAAGCTGAGAGGCTGCGGCATAATACAGCTGTTCCAGCAGTTCCTCTTCTGGGTCACCACCGTATTTTTTTCTGCCATGCAGTGCAGAGGTATAGCGATTGATCCAGAAAAACGGTAGAATCGCTGATATGACATCAACCAGTGATGCGATCAGAAAGCAAATCAACGCTGTATTGCGTGCTGCCTGCGACTGTGTAAAGCGTGAGAATGCAATAACCGTTATATCCGTAAAAGAGCGATGCTTCTGATAGCTTTCATCCAGTGTTTTCATAATCTTAGCTACCGCCTCTTTATCCAGAGCCTGCAACACCTTGGCATGCTCCTTTAACGCAAAATAGCTGTCTGATATCTGAAGCTCCAAATCAATGCGGAATTTCTGATATTCCTCCTGATGCATATTGCGAAATGGAAGAAAGGCACTCAGCAGATTGGATAACGTTGATTCCTGCTCCTGCTGATTAACACCTAGAATATTGTGCTTCTGCTGCAGCTTTTGGATATCTGTCAGAGTAAGCTTTTGAAATTCACGGTACTGATCCACCATTTGAATCATCTGATCCAGAGTTACCTCCAGTGGCTTTACATCCTGCATCCCCTGTGCCCCTGCTTCCTTCAGAAAGGAATTCAGGGTATCCAGCAGATGATTATAGGACAGCGTCAGATTCTGAAATTCGGTATATACCTTTTGAGAAGGCTGCTGACGAGTACCGGCGGACAGCTCCTCCAGCTCTTTTTTCATATGCTTCATACCAGCTGCACTGCTTGCGGATTGCAGCTGCTTGATGGCTGCTTTCAGTTTTTCTACCTTTTCCTCATTATCTGCAATCTTCTCCAGCGCCCTTGCCAGCTCCTTTTGATCCGTAGTCTGTGTAACACTGCTTCCTCCATCGCTCTGCTGTGATGTCGTCACAGAGGTGGAGGGCTGGATAGTCTGCAAGGTTCCTGATTTTTTCTGAATGGAGGCAATCGAGCTGTTCGTGACCTGTATCAGCTGATTCGCCTGATTCTGCAAGGAATTCAATGCCCGCTCATAGGACACGTAATCCCCGTATAGGGTGCGCAGCTCATCCTTGGCTGCCGCAAAGCTGCTCTGATATTCCTTATACTGATTTTTATAGTCATTCAGCGGTGATATCGTATTATTGATTATACCGACATAGGATGTAAGTACGGAAATACAGACAATCACCAGGAATATCATGTAGCGTGTCGGCTTCATATGTGCATGCTGACCAGCCTGCTTACTGAAGTAAAACAGCAGAATCTGAACGACCAGTGCAAATAAAAACGGTGCCAGCGGATTGAGGTCCAGCAGATAATAGCGAGCGCCGCGATAGGTGGTTGTCAGCGATATCAGCTGCAGTGCAAAGGTGGCAAACAATATAATCATCGTTGCATGCTGCCCTGTTCTTGCGTTTCTGGGAAATAAAATATCCCTCACCTGCTGACTCTGCTCATCCTCCATCCGCAGAATCTGTTTTCTGTCTCTTTGATTCCTCTGGCGTAGCTGGCGATCCTCTAGTCGATCGCATACATTCTGCTTCATGAAAGAAATGAGCATCCCTATACCGTGCACTCCTTTTTTCATACCATTATACAGACATAGAAACAGCTGTCCGATATCCTGCAGCGGATGAAACATATACTGCCCTCGTTCCTTTTTTTCTTGTTCCATAAAACCTCCTTTTCCCCCTATTTGCATTATATATAACGAAGTTTAAGGAACCCGGTAAAAAAAACAAAAGATTTTCTAAAGAAATGACGAAATACTTACCTTTTATAAATATAAGAGAAATGCATTGCTATCCCTTATATTCTATTGATGTGCATGATGCAAAAGAAAAGATTCTATATTTTATGCCTTTCTCCTTTCGCCCCTTGCATATCACACATCCCTTTTTGAAAGAATTTTTCAAAAGCTGCTGCATGAGCAATGAAAAAAAACTGCTGCGAATATGCATCCGTAGCAGTTTCATCATACGATACTAGTTCTTAGTACATTGGTCCGGCAGGCATTGGAGGTACCGGTGCCTCTTTTTCTTTAATAGCCGCAACACCAGCCTCTGTCGTCAGGAACAGAGCGGAAATACTTGCAGAATTAAGAAGTGCGCTTCTTGTTACCTTTGTAGGGTCAATGATACCTTCCTTGAACATATCTACCCAGTTTCCGTTCTTCGCATCGAAACCGATGTTTTCCTTTGCAGTCTTCTGCTGTTCAACGATTTCCTCTGCATTGTATCCAGCATTTTCTGCAATCTGTGCAATAGGTGCCAGCAATGCATCCATAACAACCTTGATACCCTTCTGTACATCCACAACGTCAGATTTCAGCTCATCCTTTAATGCGATATAAGCTTCAACCAAAGCAGCACCACCGCCGATTACGATACCTTCCGCAACCGCAGCACGCGTTGCATTTAACGCATCCTCGATACGCAGCTTCTTTTCCTTCAGCTCGCTTTCTGTTGTTGCCCCAACCTTAATAATGGCAACACCATTGCTCAGCTTACCAAGACGCTCTGCATAACGCTTCTTGTCATAATCGCTCTTGCAGTTTTCCATCTGTGCACTGATTTCTTTTACACGTGCATCAATAGCATCTTTGGAGCCGTTACCGCCAATCATCGTTGTGTTGTCTTTTGTTACAACTACCTTCTTAACAGTACCCAAATCTTCCAGCTTCATTTCCTTCAGATCCATGTTTAAATCCTTGGAGTAGAAGTTTGCTCCTGTCAGAATTGCAATGTCCTTCAGAATTTCCTTCTGGTTGTCACCGAAGCCAGGTGCCTTGGTAGCTACCACATTGAAGGTACCACGCAGCTTGTTTACAACCAATGTGGAAGTAACTTCATTTTCAATATCATCTGCAATCAGCAGCAGCGGTTTGTTTGTCTGTACTACCTGCTCCAGAACCGGTAGAATTTCCTGTACATTATTGATTTTCTGATCAGTAATCAATACATATGCATTTTCCAGCTCAGCCTGCATTTTTTCATGATCGCTTACCATGTATGGAGATACATAGCCCTTGTCATACTGCATACCTTCGCTGATTTCCAGCTCCGTATCAAATCCATTGGATTCATCAACGGAAATCACACCATTGCGTCCAACCTTTTCCATTGACTCAGCGATGATTTTACCGACTTCCTTGCTTCCGCTGGAAATAGCTGCAACGCTTGCAATATCATTGCTTGTTTCCACCTTACGGGATTTTTCCAGGATATGCTTTGCTGCTTCCTTGCTTGCATATTCAATACCCTCTCTCATCAGGACTGGGTTTGCTCCCTTTTCCACCTGACGAAGACCGTTGCTAATCATGCTCTGTGCCAGAATTGTTGCTGTGGTTGTACCATCACCGGCAGTATCGTTGGTTTTATTCGCAACCTCATATACCAGCTTAGCACCCATATTCTCAAACTTGTCTTCCAACTCGATTTCCTTTGCGATGCTGACACCGTCATTGGTAATCAGCGGTGATCCGTATTCTTTCTCCAAAACGACATTACGTCCCTTTGGTCCAAGTGTTACACGTACTGCATCTGCCAGTACATTCACACCATTCAGCATTGCTGTTCTTGCATCCTTTGAAAAACGTACTTCTTTTGCCATGTTCCTTACCTCCTGTTATGTTTTATGCTAATACTGCTAAGATATCTTCTGCTTCAATAATAATGTATTCTTCTTCGTCCAGCTTTACATTCGTACCAGAGTACTCTTTATATACCACCTTGTCATTCTCTTTGATATCAGCCTTGCTTTCAGGACCGATTGCTACCACCGTTGCGTAGCTTGGTACATTTTTTGCGTTGTCAGTCAGGATAATTCCGCTCGCTGTCGTCGTTTCCTTCTCTGCCTTTTCTTTCTTCAAAATGACGTTATCGTGTAATGGTTTCAACATATAAAAATACCTCCTTGTCTTTTAGCACTCGCAGTTGTTAACTGCTAACACATACTATTATACTCAAATTTAGCACTTTGGCAAGAGGATTGCTAAAAAAAGATGAGAAAATTTTTATTGCAAATTCCGGATGCTGGAATTTTACAGCATTTCGGTAAATTCTGTAAGCCTCTTACAAGGCTTATTCGCACTATTCTATGCTAGAGCCGCCCTGTATATGCAAAAGAATCCGTCTCGCATAACGGATTCTTTCACTTGAAATTTACCTCTTTGCTTTTTACAAATAACGATTTCTACTTCTACATGTTATTTACACCCCATGCCATCAACCCCCTGCTGTTTGAACGAAGGTAATGGTGATAAAGCCAATCATGGGGTTACTTAGTATAGGCAGCTTCCTTTAATGTGATTGCAAACTGCTTCAGGAATAGTGCAATATCCTTTTGCACATCCCTCGCCTTTTCAAAGCGAATATTTTGGCGTTCCCAGGTTTTTTGTGCTATCTGTACACTTGGAATACCCAGCTTTTCAACGGTTGCTGTTTCAACAGCCTTGGCAATAGAAGCATCATCTGCTTTTTTCACAAATTCCTCTGCCTCTTTTTTGTATGCAGCAACCTTATCCTCACTGCCCTTTTTAATGAATAATGCAGCCTGTGGATATCCGCTTTGCTCCATCTTGTTTGCTTCCTTATATTCCTTCTGCAAATCCTTCAAAACCTTGAGCTCGATTCCTTTTTCCTTCGCCTTTGCAATGGTGGCTGTAGCGGCAGGCTCCGCCAAAAGACCAACAGCAGCCTTTTTACTCAGCAGCTGCGCCTGCACTTCATTTGCAGAATTGAAATAGCGGATTTCAGGCGTAAGTGTAGACAGCTCTATACTGCTTTCTAATACCTTTTGTGGAACAGCCTGTTCACCAAAGGCCGCAAACATTCCCTCTTTCTGTAAAGCCGCTTCATCACTCCCTATAATGTAGAGATTTCCCCATGTGACTACAGAATCCAGGAGATACTCGCTCTTATCCTTGGACAACAGCGCTGCTCCCAGATTGATTGGTGCAATGATTGCATCATATTCGCCATCCTTTTTCGCAAGCTGTGCCCGCAATACATCTGTTCCATCAACCGTATCAATGGTTACATGTTCATTGCCGTAAAGCCCGAGCATGGATAACGATGGTGCTCCCATAGGTGCCAGAATTTTAATAGGCTCTTCCTTTTTCGTCTCTTTCTCTTCAGGCTTGCCGCTCTGTGTGCTGCAGGCTGTCAAGGATACAGCCATCAATACTGCAAGCCCCCCCTTAATCAGCTTCATTACAGTTTTTTCTCCTTCACTGCTTCCTCCATCATCGTGATGAAGTCCTCCAGTGACATTGTCATAGATTCCTTGCTTTGTGCACGGCGCAGGGTAACACTTCGGTTTTCAATTTCCCCGTCACCAATCACAAGCTGGAACGGTATTTTGGAAAGCTGAGCTTCACGAATACGGTATCCCAGCTTTTCATTCCTTGCATCAAGCTTACTGCGGAAGCCAAGCGCACATAATTTCTCATGTATCTCATTTGCATATTCCAGATGCTTCTCATGATGTACCGGAACCACACTGACCTGCTGCGGTGCCAGCCATACCGGGAAATGTCCTGCAAAATGCTCAATCAGGATACCGATAAAGCGTTCTATGGAACCAAAGATTACCCGATGCAGCATGACCGGACGTACCTTGGAGCCGTCTTTTTCAACATAGGTCAAATCAAAACGCTCCGGCAGATTCATATCCAGCTGAATGGTACCACACTGCCATTCTCTTCCCAGAGAATCCTTGATATGGAAATCCAGCTTCGGACCATAGAATGCTCCGTCTCCCGGATTTACCTTATAATCCTTTCCTGCATGAACACAGGCATCTGCCAATGCTTTTTCACTTTGTTCCCATATTGCTAGATCTCCAATGTATTTCTTTTCCGGACGTGTAGAAAGCTCAATGCGATAACTCAATCCAAAGACGGAATATACACGGTCAATAAACTGGATCAGCTGCATAACTTCACTTTCAATCTGATCCGGACGCATAAAGATATGTGCATCATCCTGTGTAAATGTACGGACACGGAACAATCCATTTAATGCTCCGCTTGCCTCATGACGGTGTACCTGTCCAAGCTCTCCCATTCGCAACGGGAGATCCTTATAGGAGTGCAGACCGTTTTTAAACACCAGCAGAGAACCCGGACAATTCATCGGTTTGATTGCAAATTCACGATCATCCACCATTGTAGTATACATGTTCTCTTTATAATTTTCCCAGTGACCACTCACTTCCCACAGCTCTTTGCTCATCATGATTGGTGTTTTGATAAACTGATAATTTTCCTTTGTGTGCTCTTCATACCAAAAGTTTTCCAGCAGATTGCGGATAATCATTCCGTTTGGCAGGAAAAATGGCATACCTGGAGCAAATTCGCTCATCATGAACAGCCCCAGCTCTCTTCCAAGCTTCTTATGGTCTCGCTTTTTCGCTTCCTCCAGCAGGTGCAGATGCTCCTGCAGCTCTTCCGCTGTAGGAAAACAGATACCATAGATTCTCTGTAGCATCTTATTGCTGGCATCTCCCTTCCAATAGGCACCAGAATGCTTCAGCAACTTGAAGTTTTTCAACTGCTTAAGCGTATCCACATGCGGACCACGGCACAGGTCAATGAATTCTCCCTGCTGATAACAGGTAATTGTTCCATCCTCCAAATCACTGATCAAATCAATCTTGTATGGATCGTCATGGAACATTTCCAGAGCCTCCGTCTTGGAAATCTCCTTCCGTACAATACGCTTGCCGTCCTTGGCAATTTTTTTCATTTCCTTCTCAATTTTCGCAAGATCCTCTTCCTTGATTACTTCATCCCCCAGGTCAATATCATAATAGAAGCCTTCACTGATTACCGGCCCTACCCAGAATTTTGCCTGCGGATACAAACGCTTCACCGCCTGTGCCATCATATGTGCACAGGAATGATTTAACCTGCTTAATTCCTCATGTTCTTTAATATCAATCATATTCATTTCCTCCTATCCAGAATATATCATAGCATTCATTTGTTTCAGGTATGCAATAGCTTGATTCCCAGCATCCACCAGCACGCAGTATTGTTTTTTTCGACGCGATATTATCATCGCGGCAGCTGACCATAACCGCACGCAGTCCAAATTCTTGTTTTGCAAGCACAACTGCCTGCTTCAGCATCTCAGTAGCAATTCCCTGTCTGCGATACGCCGGATGTACACGGTAGCCGATGTGTCCGATATATTTTCTCAGGTATGCATTGAGTTCATGCCGCAATACAAGTGTGGCAACGATTTCATCATTTTGTTTGATAACGTACAAGCTGCTGGATACAATACCCTTTGGCAGATTGGTACCTGTATGCCAATCCGATTGTGCCTTTAGAAAAGCAGACATATCCGCATACTGCAGGCGAAACGGCAGAACATCTGTTTCCTGTGCAGCCTTACAGGCATTTTCATAGCGCTGCAAGGCTTCAGCATCAGAAAGCTGCGCCAATACAAGCTGCATATCATCATCTCCTTCAACAAAAAAAGACTGCATCCAAAGGACGTTCAGTCTTACACGCGGTACCACCTTTGTTCATATGATGACTCATATGCACTCAAACCCGTAACGCAGGCATGCGGCTTTCCCTTTCGGGTGCTACTCCAAGGTAGTAAGATCAGCATTCCTTCAAAGGACTTTCACCAGCCGTCCTTCTCTCTGCATCAGAATAAAGATCCCGTATCCTCTTCCTCGTATTTAACTCCTGTCTATTTTATACACCATTCCAGACAATATGTCAAATACTTCTCCCATAAAAACATAATCGTCATAGTATCCATGAATTGTAAACACACTTTCAGAAAATTCCGCATTTTACAGCATTTATGTAGTACGCTTACAAATTGGTAAATTTTAACAGTTTAATTTCTACTGAAGTCTAGTATAATTTTCACATGCATGGAAAGGAGTATGTACATGAGAAAAACTTATGGTTATGTCCGCGTTTCCAGTCAGGACCAAAATGAAGCTAGACAGTATCTGGAATTATTGGACATGGGAATTGACAAAAAGTATATTTACATGGATAAACTGAGTGGTAAAGATTTTAATCGGCCTGCGTATCATAAGCTTGTCTATAAGAAACTGAAACAGGGGGATCTGCTTGTCGTAAAAAGTATTGACCGTCTCGGCAGAAACTACAATGAGATTCTGCAGGAATGGAAATACATAACCAAGGACAAAAAGGTGGATATTAAGATTCTGGACATGCCGCTTCTTGACACCGATCAGAAAAAGGATCTGATCGGAACGCTGATTGGGGATATCGTATTGCAGCTGCTCAGCTTTGTTGCGGAGAATGAGCGTGTTAACATCCATCAGCGGCAGGCAGAGGGAATCCGTGCAGCAAAAATGCGGGGTGTGCGTTTTGGCCGGCCCAAAATCGCATTGCCGGAGGATTTTGAGGAGATTGTTTATTTATGGCAGCAGGGGGAGCTGCAAAGCAAGGAAGCAATCGCTATTTCCGGCTTGAAATATTCAACCTTCTATAAGAAGGTCAAGGAGCTGGAGGACGGCAAGCTGAATTCCGAGACATCACGATAATGCACATCTGGTAAAAGGGATAAAAAAACAAGTCCATAAACCGTAGGGACTTGTTTTTTATAATTATTTACCAGCTTCCGCCGCCTCCGCCGCCAAAGCCACCGCCGGAGAAACCGCCTCCCGAGAAGCCACCGCCGCCAAAACCGCCAAAGCTTCCCCCGCCGCTTCCGCCTTTTGGAGCAGGAACGTAGGTAGCTGCAGCCGAAATATCATGGAAGCAGTAATGGAAATGATTCCACCACAGCATCGTGGTAAAGACACCAGTAGAATCATAGCCCTGATACCAATCCGGTGCCGCCACCGCAATGGATTCAAATTTCTTCACCCATACATCACTGATTCCCAATACATATGCATAAGGAAGAATGGAGAAAAACGCATAGGGATCATCCTTTGCAAGAAGCTCCAGACGATCCTTCTCACAGGTGAGGATGAATTCTTTTAGTCCAAGAATCTGTCCCAGCCAGCGGGTTCCCTGCTCACTTCGTTTATCCATAAAAATCATGATCAGAATCAGAAAAATGGAAATAGCGGCATGAAGCAGCACCGCCCATAGGCTGCCGCCAACAAGCAGCTGCAATACAGCATTCACGGCAATCATAATCCCATTGATAAAGACCATAAGGCACAAAACCAGAATAAATGTAGGCTTCTTCATCACATAACGCTTGCGCATGATAATAATCCATGGAATACAGGAAACCATCAAAAGCAGGGATGGAATGACATATGGTATCGCAAACAGATTCATTTCATATTTAGCCTTCGCACAGAAGAAAGACAGCAGCAGACCCGGAAGGGCAATCAATACAATCATAATGACCTGCAGCACCACAGAGGTATTCGTAAAGATTCGTTTCTTAGGATCTCTGTTAAAATAATTCCGCAGCATGCTTTTGGCACTGGCAAGTCCTTTGCGCACATCCTCATTTTTCATTCCCTCTTCCCGGACTACCGTTTCCGTAAGGAAAATTGAATCGAAGAATGCCCGCTCATAGGCATGGCTATTCTCTTTTGTCATATCCTGCAGCTTCTCCAGCTGAAATCCATCCTTCTGATCATATATTTTGATAAAGCCGCGATTAGCCCAGTCAATAATCAAAGAGAGTATATCCTTGTTTTCTACTGTATTATCTATCACATATCCCACACCGGCGCTATCCAAACCATCCGGTGCCTTAAATTCAACAGTTGCGATCACCTCATCATCCCGTCCGTATTTCCAGAACAGAAGAAGAGCCACCAGCAGCAGTATACCGGATGCGATACTCACCGGCACGGAATAATCCTTCGGCTTTGGATAAATAAAATATCCATTCGGCAGATTTACCTTTATGGTTGCACTTTCATTGGAAAGCAGAAATCTGCTTGTTTCGCCCTTGATGTGCAACTGCTCCACCTCATGAGAAAGATTTGTTGTTGTTTCACCGAATGCCCCACTGTAGGTAAACACCGCATTCTCATCAAAATCCTTCGGCATTTTAATATCATAGGATAAATGACGAATCTGGGTATCAAAACCGGATGCAAGATTCCAATACAATGCCTGTGCATGATTGCTTAAATCCAGATCCTTTGTCTTCACATGATAAGAAATTTCATATTTCTGTTTTCCAAATACCGTTTTATTCGGATCACCAAGCTTGACTACTACTGCATCGGCGTTGCCCTCCAGTGAACAGGTCCTGTTACAGGTTACTTCACTGACCGGAAAATAATAGCTCTTCTTCTCCAGCTTGCCATCTACAGACCATTCCATATCATAGGAGGTAGGAATATTACGAAAAAAGCCATGCTTTGCTTCTGTAAAATCCAGCACATAGGTTTCTGTGATATCAATACCACCATCCTCATGCACCTCCATAGACACATGCAGATCGTCAATAATGAAAGCCTCCTGCGCATCAACCGGCACCAGCGTTGCCGCAAACAGCAAACAGCAGACCGCAATCCATCGTTTTATTTTCTTCATTTTGTTTCCCTCACAAGAACATGTCGTAGCATGTTTTCCAAGCGCCGTTATGCCGCTTTCCAAATACAGCGTTTCCTTCTACCCGCTTTACAGATATTGCGAATTCTTCCATATCTCCCAAAGGGTAAAAAGGAATAGCTGTGCTATCCCTTTAGAACTGTACCTTTACGTTTTCACGCTGGGCAGCATCATCGATTTCATATAGCGGCTTCTTGGTCTTATGAAACATGCCGGCAAGCAGATTGCTTGGAAACATTTCCACAAGATTATTGAATTTCACACATACCGCATTATAGTATTTACGTGAATTTGCAATTTCAGACTCGATATTTTGCAGCTCGGTCTGCAGCTGCGCAAAATGCTGATCCGCCTTCAGATTCGGATACTGCTCACTGATTGCGTACAAAGGCCCCAGCATGGACTGAAAGTTTTTCTCAGATTTTATTTTTTCATCCAAGGACTGCGCATTCACAGCAAGATTACGTGCACTGATAACCCTTTCCAGTGTCTCTGATTCATGCTTTGCATAGCCTTTAATGGTTTCCACCAGGTTCGGAATCAGATCATAACGCTTTTTCAGATATACATCCATTGTAGAGAATGCCTCTTCTACTTTATTTTGCAGCTTTACGAATTTATTATAGGTTGTGATAACCCATACCAGAATAAGCACGACTACAATAGCAATAATAATCATTATCATAGATATTCCCTCCTTTTATTAGCTAGATTATATCATAGAAGACAGGGGTTCACCAGAAATTCTTTTTCAGACAGCAGAATTCGATTTGAAATTCTGCTTATTCATATACTATGCATAGATAAAAGAAAGACCGAAAGCTTCGGTCTAGAATACAAAATTTCCCTGCTCAAACACTGCTACCTCTGCCCCGTCTTCACAGACACCGGTTATTTTCATATCCGGGCTGCCAAACATGAAATCCACATGAGTCATCGAGTGATTTGCCCCTGCTTCTTTCAGCTGTTCCTCATTCATATCGACGCCACCTGCAACATTCATTGGATATGCATCCCCCAAAGCAAGATGACAAGAGGCATTTTCATCAAACAGCGTATTCAGAAACAGAATACCGCTTTTACTGATTGGTGATTCGTAGGGCACCAAAGCAACCTCACCGAGATAGCAGCTGCCTTCATCAAAATGAACGAGTGAGGATAATGTGTCATATCCCTGCTCAGCACCAAAATCAACAACCTTTCCATCCTGGAAGAGGAACCAGAAGTTCTCAATTAGTGTTCCGTTATAATCCAGCGGCTTTGTGGCAAATACCTTGCCATTTACACCGGTTTTCTTCGGCATGGTGAATATCTCCTCTGTCGGCATATTCGGATTAAATTCTACACCGGCTACCGTTTTCTCGCTTCCTCCGGCCCACAGATGATTTTTAACAAGCTCAACCCATAAATCTGTACCCTGCTCATTTTCAAAATGCAGCTTCTGGAATCGGTGCGTATTTAAAATCTGCTCTCTGCGTGCAAAATTTTCCTGCAGATTAGTCCACTCCTGAATAGGATCATTATCTGCTTCTACATGTACGGCGTTCAGAATCCGGTTCCACAGCTCCTCTACAGCACCTTCCTCCCCTTCAAATTCAGGGAACACCAAATCCGCCCATTCCTTATTCGGGGCCGCCACGATGCACCACTGTGTTTTATTCATCATGGTATAAGACTGCAATGCTTTTCCTGCCTTCGCCATGGCAAGACGCGCCTTGCTGATTTTTTCTGCATCTGCATCCTTTAAAATACCGGGAATATCACTGATAATGTGAAGAATGCAGGCTCCCTCTTTCATATAATCCAGCTTACTGTCAATCTGCCAGGGACGTACCGTACACAGGGTTTCCTCATCCTGGTACTGATAATGATGCTTGGAAATGTAATCATCCTTATAGAAAACGATAACTTCCTTTGCTCCTGCCTGATATGCCTCTTCCACGCAGGCACGTGTCATGTCCAGTGCTTCTACGGAGGTGTTGATAATCAGCGTCTGTCCCTTTTGCAGGTTGACCCCCTTGCGAATAGCAAGCTTTGCGTACTTCTGTAAACGTGCATCCATTGTCTCACTCCTTCACGTATGCCATTGGCAGCATGGCAGCACCGATGATACCCGGTTCATCCAGCTCAGCCTCCATAAATACCACAGTTTGCATTCCCTTATGAATCATATTGCGGAAATAGTTCTCCATCTTAGCGAAGAACACATCCTTGCCCTTCATGACGCCACCACCGACGACGAAGACCTCCGGATCCACAACATGCGCAATTTGTGAAAACATCACTGCCAGATCATATGCCACCGCATCACAAATTTCCAACGCCTTAGCATTCCCCTTGCGTGCCAGATCAAATACATCGCCAGCATGCTGAACAGCATCATCACCAAACACTGCTTTCCCCTTTCGGGTAATCGCCGTACCGCTTGCTTCATTTTCCACAGCACCGACATTCAGATAATTTACCTTCTCACGGTTTCTGTCAATAATCAAATTGGCAATTTCACCAGCATGTCCGTTTCTGCCGGCAATCACCTTCTCATTCACAACCAGCGCACCGCCGATGCCAGTGGAAATCGTAACATAGTAAACGATATCTTTCCCTTTTCCAGCTCCCTGCAGGGCTTCCCCCATACCGGCAACATTCACATCATTATCCAGGAATGTCGGCACATGGAAATGCTCCTCGATTCTCGAAGCTATCGGATATCCCTCAAAACCAGGCAGATTGGTAGCCAGAATCATCTTACCGTTTTTCGTATCCACAGGTCCCGGTACCCCCATTCCGATACCGGCAACTGCTTCATATCCCTCGATACGTTCGATCATGGATATGATTTTACTGACAACCTGCTCCACACCTTTGCCGATTTCAGTCGGTTCCTTTACAATCTGCAAAATGGCACCTGTTTCATCGACTTTTGCCACTCTGACATTCGTACCGCCCAAATCAACACCAATATACGTTTTCATAAAAAAACTCCTCCTTTAAGACTTGTCTATATTGTATCATATCTGAAAGAGCTTTTCCTTAAATATAACAAATTTCTCAGCGTGCACTACTCTCCTTCACATAGGTTTTCTCATAATGAAAAAGCGGCATACGGACACTTCCGGAGGTTATGACCTGATAAATTCGCAAATCATCCTTCACCCCCCTGTTTTCAACACGAACATCGTAATTTGCTGCATGTGTCATCTGATCGATAACAGCAGGTGAAAAATCACTGCTTTCCAATTCATGCACCACTCCATAATGAAAATCATTCAGCTTGGCAATCTGCATCTGTGCAGACATCACATTGATAAACAAAACACAAACAAAGGTTAAAAATATCATCGATATAGCACTTGTTATACTTATTTTCATAACGCCTCCTTAATCCACCAGCACCTGAATATGCTTCACGCTCTTCATACCGAAGGAATTACGGACAACACAGCGAACCGTATACACTCCTTTTTTCGTCGGGTTTACCTGTCCGTAAAATTCCAGCTTGTCACTGATATCTCCGTCGAGATGATCGATCGCTCTGACATGTTCTTTGATCTGATAGCTGCTCCCCTGCTGTATGCGCTGATTCTGTGCAATTATCTGCGGAAAGGAATGCTCCAGCAGATTCTGATTGATGTGCAGCTGCGTATTTTCCATCTGTTCACTTTCCTGTTCCATATAGGTCCTTGCGCTCAGGCTCCATCCACCGAATACAGAAAGGATTACCGTCAGGATTAACATCGTGATCCAGACAGGCACACTGATTCTGATTGCATTTTCCATCAAAACAACCTTTCCAGCAGTCCGCTGATAACGTTTGTGTACATTGCTATGGAAAGCATCGCCATAACAGACAAGGCACATAGCAGCTCCACAATCAGCTCCACGCTTTCTTTTACTGTCGTGTCCATCTTATACTCCCAGCTGTGGCATGGACGTAAACAGATAAAAGAATACAGTAAGCATGGCACTTGCACAAATCAACATCACTACGACCTCAACGGCCGTTTCCGCTGCATGTTCCATCAGCTCATAATCAGCTGGGATAATATCAGAGACACAAAGAACATATACATACAGGGCACACTCATCATAATCATTGTCAGCGTATCGGCTGTAAACAGCTCGCTGCGATAACGTCGCTCACGCTTATCCCTTTCAATTCTCGAAAGAGCTTTCGTCAGTGCCGCAATCTCATATTTCAATTTATCCTTCGAGAGTCCGCGGTATTCATACAGCTTCATCATGATATCCTGAAATCCGTCGATTTCATACATGGAAAGAAAATTCAAATAAGCATCCTTATCGGAATGATCCAGCGTAATCTGCTGTAGAAAGCACTCCAGATCCGGTTTAAGGATTTCCGGTGCAGAGGTATAGGAGAGTGCGATTGCATTATAGATATTGTTTTCTCCAATCAACGCGTATATCGTATTAACCCAGAGGATGACTGCGTCACTGATCTGTCTACAGCGCTGATTATGGCGAAGTCTGAGCCACAGCCAGGGAAGCTTGTAGCCGCCATAGGTGAATCCGACCGCGCAAAATATGCAAACAGGCAGCGAGGAGCGGCCAAGAACAGTCAGCAGCACTCCCGTCCATCCCATGATAAGCATAAAAGCAAAGCGTATGAGTGAATAACGCCATTCCTCTTTATGTGCAAGCAGATAGCCGTATCGCGTTGTGTCATGCGTCATCCATTGCAAAACCTGATTCATTTATTCATCCCTCCTCAGCCATTTCTTATTTACCAGTGACATATAAACCACAAGAAATAAAAGCATTAGTATCTCAAGCTCAAGAAATGTAAAAAGCTGATACTGTGCATTCTCTATGATGCCTGCCTGTACCTGCGCATCCTGATAGGCAAATACGGAATATACGCTGATGGCGAAGGATAGTACTGTCATGAGATAAAACATATATTTCGCAGACCTCTTCTTTTTCTGAAACAGCAGCATACTGTTTTTCCAGCCATCATAATCAATCAAATCCAAATTGTAGTATACAGAATCTCCCCCCTGCTTCTCTCCGGTGATAAGTAACGAGTGCAGTCGCTTTAAATAGGTGTTTTCGTAGGATTCCTCAATGCAGCCAAGTGCCTTGGCATAATCTCCGCTGTCTTCGATTTCCACAACAGCACGGCGGATGCACGCTGCCATTTGCGAGCCCTCCGCAAACATATTGCATGTCTCTTTAAGTGCGGTATTCAATTTTCCGTATACCTTAAAATACATTCGCATCCCTTCAAAGTAATGACAGTATTCCTCAAAGCGTTTTTTTTCGCTCTGATAGATAAAATAGGACGAGATCACTGCCGGGAGCAGCAGGATCAATGTTACGATGACAACACATGTATACAACAGCTGCAGCTTTTGCATATAGCAAATTGCAGCCACACAAAGACAGGATCCGCTGATGGTCAGCACAAGATCCCTTTTGGAGTAATCACAGCCGTAGGTTTCTATTAACGGCTTCTTCGATAAGCTATAGGTTTTCAATTCCTTCCCTCCAATTCAGTTGAATATTCTGATTCGCAAAATACTTTTTAAAATAATCCGGCATCGCATAATGAATCGCCTGTTCCTCACGTTGCTCATAGAGAAGACATTTTTGCGGCACTCTGTCTGCATCATTCCAAAACAGGGCAATCTGCCCGATAAAACGGCGCAGTCTTCCATTCTTCATTACTCTGCAGGGGGCAATACATACCTGAATATAGTCGTGTATGGTCGAGAGCAGATGATGATCATTCTTGTTAGAAGAAAGCTGTATCATGCGCTGCGGCATTAACAAAGCATCCTTAAGATGCAGCGTCGCCGTTACTCTTGCAGAGCTGCTCAGTACGAGAAACAAATCATCCACAGCCTCATCACGCACCTCCTGAAAGCAGACATAATCTGCATTGTCACGCAGGATACATGAAGTTGCCGCAGTATACGACATAACATCATTTACTATGTACTGTCGGAAATTTCGGTGCGGATACAGCTCAAGCATGCGCATTTCATCGATGTCGCTGAGCAGGACGATACTCGCCTGCTCATCACACATACTCAGCATTGTTTTCATAAGCTGTGTTTTTCCGGTACCAACCTCACCCCCGAAAATCACACTCATCCTTGCAGCTACACAGGCCTGTAGAAAATCGAATACGGCAGAGCTGCAGTATTTCGTTTTCTTTGCCGTCTTTTGTGTAATCACAAGCTCCACCGGATTTTTTCGTATGCTCAATGTAAAGCCTGATGTGGAAAAGGACTGATGTGTCGCATGTATGCGCAAGCCATCTATCTCACCATCCAGCTTGGGATGCTCATAGTTAAATTGATCATTGATGGCACCGGCATTGCAAAGCCTGTTCAGCAGCTGCTCCAGATACCCTGGCTCCAAAAGCGCCGCTCTGCTTTTTCCTTTCTGCACGTGCGTTGTATAAACGGTTCTTCCATTGCTGTCGATATCCGTAATCATTGCATCGTTCACATATGGCTGCAGGATTCCAAAATCAAAGGCCATATTAGCTGCCTGCTCCTGTTGAATTAAATAGATTATTCGTCTGCTCTACGGTTTTATCAGAAACACTTTTTGAGTATTCCTTACTTGTAGCGATAAAAATACTTCCAACAACGAGTGCCAATACAACAAGAACAGCTATTTTAGGTGCATTTTCCATTTTCTTTATCCTTTCAGTGGGGTTGCCACAAAAAAAGCACATTTTTATGTGCGCGCTTTTTGACAGGAAGACATAACCTGTATGTGATCAGGGAAGATCATAAGCTTCAATAAGCATTGTTTTACGCAGCGTGCGCTGATCTCTGACACCATTCATATGTGCAAAGTCCGCGACTAGCTCTACATCCAGTAATCCATCCCTGCTGATATCCATAATACGCAGGGTATAATCCGTATCCGAATTGATATTGGATGCAAATTCACGCAGAAGCTCAGCCTCCATACCGGCTTCATCCACAGGATACATTTTATGGATGCCAACTGCCTTAAGCGAATTGCGCATACTGATTTCTACAGCATCCTCCATCTCACTTTTTCTCTGTGATATAGAATTGATATCCATCATAAGCAGAATGGTGATGGAAAAGCAAATGAACAATATACTATATTTAATAACAGATTTCATACTCACCTCCTAAGATATGAAAATTTCTCCATAAAAGCCTTGTTCTCCTGTTCTGAATACCCATGCTCCGCATTAAATCTGCGAATTTCCGCAATATCCTGTCCTGTAAGATGCCAGGTGTATCGAGCCTGCGCAGTGGTTTTCTGCAGGGACTGTGTCAATCTTTGAAATCGCTCCGTCATTCTCCAATAGCTGTTTGGATGCAGAGTTTGAATATGGTTTTCTGATATGGATCGAATATATTTTCTGGAACGATCCTCCTGCGCACGTTTATCCAAAACGATAACATTGATGCTCTTCTTTGCACGATTACCTGCGCTGTCCTTTACTTCATAGGTCAGCTCATAGGTTCCCTGCTTCTTCAGATTTGTCGTGTCTTTGAGAATTGTCAGATGCGCACTGATATCACCATCCTCCTTATCCAGCGCCTTTGCCCGTTCCAGACGTATCCGCTTCCAATCCTGCTCTGTATACAAATCCTCAAAGATATGAATATCCTGTGCCGTGATTATCGGTTCCTCATCCCAATAGGCATACAGCGTCATGGATTCCTTTACCGATTGAGAAAAATCATATCGCACACCTGCAGCAGTGTGCCAGCCCATAAATTTGTTATTCTTTTTTATCGGAATAGCCGGAACTCCTGCTTTATCTCCATAGGTGATGATCTGCGGTGCTATGGAAGACCCTCCATTGGAATCAAAGGTGATTGTGAAGGTCTTAATCTTATAGGCAGCAGTAATGGTTCTGTTTCCTGTTACATTTGTATAATCACCTTTCCATCCCTGAAAAACATACCCTTCTCTGGAGGGGGAGGAAGGAGGTGACGCATTGCCGCCATGCTGCACTGTCTGCGTTTTCAAAATTCGCCCATCCCAATCCAGAAAATTCACAGAATAGGTATTTACAGCATATTGGGCGGTAACTATAAGGTCCTCACGTACATTGTTAAATGGCTTATCCCAGCCGGTAAAGCTCGCCCCGGTTTTATCCGATACAGCTGGAGCTGTCGCACTTTTATAGCGCTCTACTGTTTGTGTTTTCAATACTGTTCCATCAGAATCCAAAAATTTTACGGAGTAGGTAGGAATCGCGATAACAATCATTTTTTTTACATTTACTACAGTTATTGCACCATCTTTTATATCTTTTAACTCAACTAAATGCTTGCCTTGATGAATAGTCACTGTTTTCTCTCCGCATAATTGAGTCTTATTTGAAATATTTTTACCTATCCAGCTAGAAAATGAAGCGATTTTTTTATCATTTACAAAAATACCAACAGGAACTTTTTGATAAATATAAGAGCCTTTGATTCCCTTATGTGTTATATAATAACGAAATCTATACTTCATTGTCATAGAATCATCATCAAATCCCACTCTTTGATAGGTTACTGTCTCAAAAAATTCGCCATTATTCCAGCTTCCTATAGCTGTATGGTCTATAACTCTTTCTTCTTCATTATTTGGTTTAAAACTTTCATATTTTAATACAGATGCATCAATTCGCATAACTTGCATGCATACAAAAAAGCACATAAATATAATATATGTGCAAACCTGAATTTTTTTGTTTATCATAAATCATTCCTTTTCTGAAAACAGAAGTCGCATGACTTCTGTTTTACTATCTAATAAAAATTGATTGTCCAAGGATTATTATCGCTTGGAGCGAACTCTGAACCTGAACTTGGAGACGAGAGCTCCATTTGACAGCCATACCAAGGACTTCCCTCTAACTTAATTTGTTCATTCGCCCAGTTATAAGCTTCTTCATAAGTGGAAAAAACCTTACCAGAATTACCTAAATGATAGCTAGGGAAGTTATTCACAGTCATAATTGGCTTTTCTTTTTCCGGCGGATACACAGGCTCCTTCTTCTCAGCATTACCGGCTGGTTCTTTTGGCGAATCCGGCTCTGGCTTTGCATTATTCACCTCACCACTGCCTTCCTGCTTCCCTGAAACAGCTGACGATGCTTGACCCTGCTCAGGCTGCTGCACCTTTGCTTCTGTATTCGTGCTTTCTGTCCCCTTGCTTTCGGAAGCCTTTCCACTCTCTTTATTATCCTTCTTCTCAGTCTTCTTCTTTGCTTCTTTCTTTGTTTCCTTTTTCTCTGCGTTTGCTGTATCACTGGAAATCTCTGTGGAAGCATGCTCCTGCTTTAACCCGGCTTTCTCTCTGCCATCACTTGTGAACTGCACTAGCAGACTGTTTTTCTCTGACACGTTGCCACTGCTGTCCTTGACCTGCACATCAAACACGACTTCCTTTTCAGATTTTGGAATGCTCTTGAGGCCAGTAAAGGCCTGAAACTGTTTATCATAATTATCTGTGATAACGGCATTATCGCGTATAGCAGCATTTACTTTATCAAGCCTTGTATCCAGCTTGAAAACCAGACGTTTCTTCTTCCATTTTAAAACAGGCTTCTCCTTATCCACAACCTTCACCTTCAGCTTATAATCCTCTTTCCCATAAGCTATAGTAACAGTATAGGTTCCCAGCTTCTGAATATCCAGATTTCCGCTTTTTACCGTCACCCTATCGTTCTTGTCAACAGAATCAAAAAAGCAGGACGCAGACAAATCCAGTTCCTTATGCACAGGTACTTCAATCTCCCCGCTCTTTAATACCGGCGTGGATGAACAGCCCATAAGCAACAGTGTTGTCAGCAAGCCTGCTGAAAAAAATCTCTTCTTCATAACTTCTTCCTCCATTTCATTCCCACGTATCCATTATACTATAGATTCCACGAGACGCAATACCTCTTTTATTCCTACAGCCTCCCTTCCAAAAAGGGAACATGCTTCCCTCATGCTCCCTTCAGTTCTTTACATTAGTATAATACCATGGAATGTCGTGCAGCTCCCACGCAAATTTCAAGCAAAAAACACGCACATACAACGCAAAAAAAGAGCATGATCTCTCATGCCCGGTATGTCTTATTTTACTTCGATAATCTTCATTGTGTTGGTAGCGCCATTTCCGACCGGATATCCGGCAACGATAATAATGGTTTCACCAACCTTGATACCCATTTCCTTCGCAATCGCTCTAGCCAGCTCACACTCGTTATTCTGGTTGTTCGCTACTTCTGAAAGAACAGTCGTAACACCCCAGTTCATAGCAAGAGAACGCTGTGTTTTTTCGTCAAATGTAACGGCGATAACTGGTGCTTCCGGACGGAATTTTGAAATTCTTCTTGCTGTCGTACCGCTCTGTGTGAATGCAATAACTGCCGCAACATCCAATGCCATAGCTGTATCTGCTACGGAAATAGCGATGGCATCATTCTTTGTTCTCTGGCTTGTCTTAATACTTGCCTTCAGACGGTCTCTAAACGGAATGGTTGGCTCCATTGCCTTCGCAATGCGATCCATTGTCTGTACAGCCTCAATCGGATACAGACCTGCAGCAGACTCTCCGCTCAGCATAATTGCATCCGTTCCGTCCAGCACGGCGTTGGCAACATCACTCGCCTCTGCACGCGTCGGTCTTGGATTTCCCTGCATAGACTCCAGCATATGTGTCGCAGTAACAACAGGTTTTCCCATTGCATTTGCTGTTTTGATGATTTTTTTCTGATAGATTGGTACCAGCTCAAAGGAAACGTCAACGCCAAGATCACCACGAGCTACCATGACACCATCAGCTACCTCCAGAATTTCTTCCAGATTGTCAAAGCCTTCCTGGTTTTCAATCTTTGGAATGATCTGAATATCCGGCTTTCCTTCTTCTCTTAAAATCTTACGGATCGCCAGGATATCTTCTTTTCTTCTTGTGAAGGATGCAGCGATGTAATCGACACCCATCTGACATCCGAAACGGATGTCTGCATCATCCTTCGGAGAGATGAATGGCATACTCAGCTTCACACCTGGCAGGTTACAGCCCTTTTTGCTCTTCAGCTGTCCCGGATTCTCAATACGGCACTTCAGCTCGCCTTCCTTCTTTTCCAGAATGGTCAGACGCATTTTTCCATCATCGATCAGTATGGTTCCGCCAACTTCAACATCGTCGAAGATTTCCGGACACTGAATGTGGAATTTCTCGTGTGTTCCTAATATCTTTTCACGAACGATGGTTACCATATCGCCCTTCTCATACGTTTCCACGCCGTTCTCAAATTCGCCCAGACGAACCTCTGGTCCCTTTGTATCCAGCAGAATTGCGATATTTTTTCCTGTTTCCTTAACGACCTCACGGATGTTCTTGATACGGTTTCCGTGTTCTTCAAAATCTCCGTGGGAGAAATTCAAACGGATGATGTTCATTCCGTTTTCGACGAGCTTCGTCATCATTTCCTTGCTTTCGGAAGCAGGGCCAATCGTACAAATAATCTTAGTTTTTCTGTTTGCTAGCATGTTAATTTCCTTTCCTAATTACCTAATAAAAACTGCGAGAAGCAACCTTCTATACCAGTCTGTCGAATAAATTCTGCAATCTCTTGCGTGATTCTCTTGGCATATTCAACGCCTCTTCGATTGGTACTGATACAATCTGGTTGTCCTTAATGCTGACACACTGGCCTCCTACACCCTGCATCAGCAGATCCACCGCTTTCTCTCCCATACGGGATGCCAATACTCGATCTGTCGGTGTCGGTGACCCTCCACGCTGAACGTGTCCAAGCACCGTGGCTCTACCTGAAAATCCAGTATTTAAGCTTACCTTTTTGGCAAATTGGTGAACATCTGTAATTTTTTCTGAAATGACTACAATCGCATGACGCTTTTTCTTGATTAAATCAAAATCACGCAGTCTCTCCAGCACTTCACCTTCCTCGAAGCCTGTAGAGGATGTAATAACAATTTCAGCACCGCATGCTATTCCTGACCAGATCGCCAGATCCCCGCAGCGGTTTCCCATAACTTCTACAATCGAACAGCGATGATGAGAGCTTGATGTATCTCTCAGTTTATCGACTGCCTCTACGATTGTCGTCAGAGCTGTATCAAACCCTATCGTAAAGTCTGTGCATGTGATGTCGTTATCAATGGTACCCGGCAATCCGATACAGTTGATTCCCATTTCCGTCAGTGCTAGAGCACCGCGATAAGAACCATCACCACCAATGACTACGATAGCCTCAATTCCACGTTTTTTTAACTGCTGAACTGCTTTATTACGCACTTCAATATCCTTAAATTCGGGAAGTCGGGCAGACCCTAGAATCGTTCCGCCGCGGTCGATGATCTCACCGACGCTGGCTTTTGTCAAAGGCTCAATATAGCCTTCCACCATTCCTTTGTATCCATCGTAAATACCAAAGACTTCGATTCCACTGTTGAGTGCAACCCTTGTGACGGCGCGAATTGCAGCATTCATTCCAGGTGCATCTCCACCGGAAGTAAGAACACCAATACGTTTTACCATAAAAATTCCTCCATTCACGGTTACTATGATACCATTATATTACAATTTTTACTAGCATTATTTTCGTCTTGTTTCGCCTTTTATAAATATTTCACAAGACAATGCACGGATGCGTTCCAGCAGCCGCTCAGCCGCTACTGGCTCACTGCTTTTGCTTGCTGCCGCACACAGACGCTGCTTCAGCTCCTCCATGGAATAATTGCTTGTAAAGATCGTCAGGCGCCGTTTTTCCATACGAGCATCCATCAGCGGAAGCAGAATGTCATCCCGGCTCCAGGCTGTGACACTCTCACCGCCGATATCATCAAACACAACAACCTCAGCATTGCGAATGCTGCGAAGCCTTGCCTCCATAGCATCCGGATCATGAAACAAAAGCTTCAAATCGGAAATCAGCTTGGGAACATTGACAAATGCCACACGTTTCTTTTGCTTGGCATAATAGTTGCACATGCCGGCCGCCAGCCAGCTTTTTCCGGCACCCGGCTTTCCCCATAAGTATAGACCCTTTTGCGGATGTTCATTCATTAACAGGTCAATAACCTTCGCAACTGATGTCTTATATTCAACAGCCTCATTTTGCAGGCTCAGGCACGGAACATCCACCAGCAGGTAATCCTCCAGCATATCCATCTGCTTATAGTAGCAACGATGTGCATACTGCTTCTGCTGTTCCTTATAATATGTACAATGCTCAACTCGATTCATCAGCATTCCATCCAGATACAGATCGATGCGTGTCCCCGTTTCCGGCTGCCGGCAGAAATCCAAGCCGCAACAGCTTTCACACTTTTCCATCACAGCTGTCCAATCCGCAAATTTTCCACTGTGATCCCACACAAAGTCCTCATCGCAGCCATAGCGTTTCAGCCAGGCAAGTACATGGTCATTTTTCATCAGCTGCGCAACAAGTGCCTCTTTTTTCTTTTTCTGTTCCTCGCTCAGTGTAAATGCAAATGATAATTTTTCCATTTACTCACCTCTCAGTTTCTTCATTTTCTGCAGCAGCTCATCTTCATCGAAATCTTCTACATCAACCTTGATCTCCTCCTGATTATGATACCAGGACGGCAGCTCCTTTTTCTGTGCCGGCTTACGGCGGCTGCTCTTTTCTTCCGCCTCGCCTTGAATCTGCGCCAGCGCTTTTTCACTCGTATCGATTTCCAGACGCACCCAGGTACTGGCAACCTTTTCGACATACGCCTTCGGAAACTGCTGATTTTTCGTTTTCAGCACGTACTCAATCAATACGTTGACAACCTCCGGCTTCATTTTGAAATCGGAAATCAGCGCTTCAATCAGATACTTATCGCTGCGGCTAACCTCCACACCATGCTGCAGGTTCTGCAGAAAGCGAACCGGTGGAAGACGGTACGGATCGCGGTTATCCTCCGTGTGAAATTCGGATTTACAGCTGCGCACCTTCTTTTTCAGCTGCTCTATATTGAGATCATTTGTTTTCAGGTTCATACTCTGGGAAACCAGCTTGCGCATGGTAATCTCATCAATGCCGTGAATCGTCGCTAGCTCCCCAATGATTCGCAGATTTTTCTCATTGCGGGCCGAAGAGGGAAACACCATTTGCGGCAGACCGGTTAAAAACCGATCATAATTGAAGCTTAAAGGGATATCGTTGTGGTGCAGTAGATCCTGCTGCGGCTTCAGCTTGCGGAAATCCTCCTCCTGCACATCCTGCCAGTCCTCCTTCAGAACATTCACAAAAGGGATAGTAATTTCCTGATACTCCGACTTATCCTCATAGGGCTTGGCGAAGCTCAGCTTGTTGAACTCATATACATCCTTCCCCATTTCCTTCAGATACAGACGTCCAAACACCTCATGTCTTAGAAATTCATTGCCGTCCTTGGGCATGAACACCTGATACAGGTAGCTGTTTTTCGCAGCATCATAAAAGGTTTTCACCAGCAGATACTGCTCCAGCACATGACGGCTTTTCTCCATGTTTTCCATGCTCAGCTTACTGATTGTCTGAATCAGGATATGATTGCGAATCTTCTGATTTCTCGTACCGATGCTGACCAGCGTATGATACAGTGCCGCTGCATCGCTGCCGATTAGGGGAACATACAGCATGGTAAAGGAAGCATAGCGCTCCGCCGTCATTTCGCCCTGTACCTCAATACGACATTTATCCTCTTTTCTGTTCACACACTCACCTCAACTGCCTCTTCATGTTCAGTATATCACAAATCTGTCTTTTCAGACTTGCTGAATCGCTGTTATTGTAAAAAACGACATCCGCCCGCTTTATTTTTTCCTGCTGCGGCAGCTGATGCCGTAAGCGGCGCAGCGCTTCCTCTTTGGAAATATGGCGATACAGCTTTAAACGGGATAACAGCAGCTCCTCATCACAGGCCACAACCCAGACCTCATCAAAGGCATTCTCCCAGTGTACCTCAAAGAGCAGCGGCACCTCCACAACGACTAGTGCCTCCGTCGCATGGAATGCAAGCTCTTCAAAAATACGTTTCTTTATCAGTGGATGCAAAATCCCCTCTGCCTGTCTTTTTTTCTCAGGATCACAAAAGATCAGATCACTCATCCGCTGGGGCATGATATTGCCCTCGTCATCCAGAATATCGGACCCAAACATCTGGATCAGCGCTGTATAGCCTTCCTCTTGCTTCTGCAGCAGCTGTGCATTCACGGCATCACAATCCAGCACCGTAATGCCCTCCTCCTGCAATATCCGGATCACACTCGATTTTCCGGCACCCATGACACCGGTCAGTCCAATTGTTCTCATCTTCTGCGCTGGCATGTCGGACAGAAACAGGTTCCCCGTGTTGCGACAACAATTTTCTTAATTGTCGTTTTGCATACCGGACATGCCTCTCCTTTCTTTGCGTGCACCTTCAGCTTTAGCTGAAAGCGGCCATCCACACCAAGCTGTGAGGTATACGAACGAATCGTTGTTCCTCCGGCCCGTATCGCACCGCTTAGGATGCGGCGGATATGATAGATCAGCTCCTCAAAATCCTTTTTCCGCAAATGACTGATCATAGTTTGGGGATGCATACGCATGGCAAAGCAGATTTCATCCGCATAGATATTGCCGATACCGGCAATATAGCGCTGATCCAGCAGCACAGCCTTCAGCGCGGTCTTTTTCTTATGCAGTGTGTGATACAGCCACTCTGCCGTAATACGCTCATCGAAGGCATCATAGCCGATATTTTTAAAGCATGGATAGGATGAAACATCCGCACGCTTTTCATACAGATACATCTTACCGAATTTTCTTGTATCATGATAACGCAGCTGCCGTCCATCACTTAGCTGCAGGATCACATGGACATGCTTATCATAGGGCTCCTGCGGCTGCTGGACATAAAACTTCCCCTCCATACGCATATGGCAGATCCATTCCATATCCCCCAAATCAAAGCGCATATATTTTCCATGGCGGTGATATCCCTGTATCGTTTTTCCAGCAATATCCCTGCAGAAGGTCGCTGCATCCGGATAAGCTATAATGTTATTCCAGAACACCTCACAGCCGGTAATCATCACGTGATCCAGCTGGTGCTCCAATGTTCTGACAACCGTTTCAACCTCTGGAAGCTCCGGCATATTCTTCACCTACTTTGCATCATACCAGGTCTTGCCGATATTCGCCTCGGCAATCAGCGGTACACGCAGCTTCATCGCTGTCTGCATGCCCTCCTCGACAATGGTCCTCATCTGTTCCAGTTCCTCTTCCCAGACATCAAAAATCAATTCATCGTGAATCTGCAGAATCATACGGGATTTCACCTGTTCCTCCTGCATCCGCTTATATATATGAATCATGGCAAGCTTGATCAAATCAGCAGCACTCCCCTGAATCGGTGCATTCATGGCCGCACGCTTTCCGAATTCCCGCATCATATAATTCTTATCGCTGATTTCCTTGATATAGCGGCGGCGGTTGAACAGCGTTTTCACATAGCCATGCTCCTCACAGAATGCTATCGTCGTATCCATAAAGCTTTTAATATTCGGATAGGATGCAAAATACTTATCAATAAAGGCATGTGCCTCCTTACGGGTAATACCCAGCTGCTCACTCAATCCGAAATCACTCTGTCCGTAAACAATACCGAAGTTTACCGTTTTTGCACTTCTTCGCATATTGGCATCCACTGCATCGTGTTCCACATCAAATATCTGCATTGCCGTTTTTGTATGAATATCAATGCCATGGTTAAAGGCATCGATCATCACTTCTTCATTGGCCATATGTGCCAGCATGCGAAGCTCAATCTGGGAGTAATCCGCAGATAGCAGCACATGTCCCTCACTGGCAACAAACGCCTTGCGAATTTCCTTTCCCTCCTCATCCCGCACAGAGATATTCTGCAGGTTTGGCTCCGAGGAGGACAAACGGCCGGTCTGTGTCTGAATCTGATTGAATATTGTATGAATCTTTCCATCCTTTAAAACATGTCTGCTCAAGCCTACCGCATAGGTCGAATAGATTTTCTGATACTTGCGATGCTCCAGCAAAAGTGGAATGATGGGATGCTGGGATGCCAGCTTTTCCAATACATCCGCTGCCGTGCTTCGCTTCTTGCCTGCCTTCAAGCCAAGCTCATCATACAGAATACCGGCGAGCTGCTTCGGGGAATTGATATTGAATTCCATACCGGCAATCTCGTATATCTTTGCACTCAGGGCATCGATTTTATCACTGGTCGCTTTTGCGATTTCATCCAGAGTGGAAAGGCTGGTAACAACCCCCTCCTGTTCCATCGCATACAGCACATGCGTCAGCGGCATTTCAATGGTAGTAAACAGCTCCTTCATTTCCATTTCCTGTAACGCTGAATCCAGTTCAGCAACTAAATCCTGCAAATGATCGGCCTGCACCATGGCATAGCGGGCAGCCTCCTCACTGTCCACCAGCTTTCCCTTGCCCTTTTTACCAAACACATCATCCTTTAACAGACTGCGGTCAAACTGATATTTCTCTGCCAGCTTATCGTAATCCGACAGTGTTCCATCCACGAGGAATGCCGCAATCATGACATCAAACGTTACATCCGCAAAGGGGATTTTATTTTTATGCAGAGCGTGATAGAAGTTTTTCGCATCATATACCGCCTTACCGTTTTCTTCCTTCAGCCATCCCAAAAGGGCTGCGTCCTGCAGGGCATCTGACAGCTCTATGTATTCCGTGCGATCCTGCAGACTGATGGCAAAGCCATACAGCTGGGCATCATAATAGCTTTCATTATCCACATTGGCATACACCAATGCCCCATCCTGTAAAAGATCAGGCGAAATCTGCTTCACGATCGTGCGGCTGCCTTCCTTTTTCACCTCTCTGGTGTCCATGGTATCCTTCACAAAGCTCTTCATTTCATATTTCACGAAGAACTCATGCAGCGCTTCCCCCGGCTCCTTCAGCATCATATCCGCAAAAGGCAGCGGAATTTCAGCATCCACCTTGATGGTCGCAAGATACTTGGATAAAAATGCCTTTTCCTTATCCGTTTCCAGCTTTTCCTTCAGCTTGCCCTTGATTTCATCGATATGCGCATACACGTTATCCACGGTTTCATATTCACTCAAAAGCTTCAGTGCCGTCTTCTCACCAATGCCCTTCACACCCGGTATGTTATCCGCAGTATCCCCCATCAGCGCCTTCAGATCAATAATCTGTGACGGTACAATTCCCATGCTTTCCTTCAGCTTTGCCTCATCCATGACCTCCATTTCCGTGATACCCTTTTTCATCAGATAGACATCCGTTGTCGGATCGATCAGCTGCAGGAGGTCACGGTCACTGGATAAGATATGTATTTCCACATCCGGATATTGCTTTGCCATACTACCGATGATATCATCCGCTTCGATTCCCTCGCATTCATAGCGCTTCATACCATAGGCATCCAGGTATTCACGGGCAATCGGAAACTGTACGATCAGCTCCTGATCCAGTTCTTTTCTGGTTCCCTTATATTCCGTATACGTCTCATGCCGAAAGGTCGGCTTGCCTGCATCCCATGCGACCAGCACCGCATCCGGCTCCACCATGGACAGTGCCTTGTTGATCATCGTGATAAAGCCATATACTGCATTGGTCGGCACACCATTGCTCGTTTTCATCATTCTTCCATATACTGTTGCGTAGTATGCACGAAACAGCATGGAATTTCCATCAATCAGTAAAAGTTTTTTCATTGGGGGTTCCTCCATACGTTCTTATTTTACCACAGTTTTTGTTTCTTAGAAGAAGGATGCCTGATAAATTATCCAACTCAAAAGAAAAAGGTCCGGTTATGACCTTTAGGATGCTATGGATTCCAGTGCCTTCAGGTTATCGTACATAATCGTCAGATAATCCTTGCTGGCCTTTTTATCTTCGCTTGAAATGCTGGAGAGATTGTTCAAATTTACTGGTATCAGTGCCAGCTCATCGATTAGCTGCTGCTGCAGCTTCTCCATATCCTCACTCAGATTCTGTTCGATTGCAATATATCGCACATGATCGCTTTTGATACGCTTTTTGATAGCCGCCAGCTGATCGCTTGTCGGAAGTGCTCCGTATTTGGACAAGGTTACCGGATATACCTTAATGCCATAGGATTTCTGCCAGTTTCCAAAGGATGGCGTCATGGATACAAAGCTAATGTTCATCTTGCCATCCGGAATAGCCTGAAAGTCTGCCTCCAGCCGGGCAAGATCCAATTCCAGAGCATCGTAGTTCTCATCGAAAATATCCTTATACTGTGGATACTTCTGTACCAGATAGTCACGAATATCACTCGCCATGCTGGTCATTGCTACAGGATCCATCCAAAGCATGGGGTCTGCATCATAGGTATCCAGATTGGCAAATTCCTCACCTTCGTAATAAGGACCTTCCGTTCCTGCCGTTATGCCGTCAATCGTTGTTGAGGTATAGCGTTCAAATTTATAAATCGCACTCTTTGTCGCAAGATCCACCATATCCACTCCGGTATCCCGGATGTCATCCACATACAAATCCATATACGGCTCCAGGCCACCGATATAAAACAGAGCATCGCTGTTCTTTAAAATATCCTGAAAGCTGGATTTGATCTGGGCACGCTGAATCATCGTATTTTCTGTTATATTGCTCACGGTTACATCATCACCGCCGATTCTTTCCACCAGATACTGTACAGGATATACGGTTGTGGCAATGCTTGGATTTTTCTCTTCACAGCCACTGACAAGAAACAGCGCCAGTACAGATACAAGAAATAGTTTTATCTTCATAGATCCTGCCTCCCTTGCGTTCCATTATACCATTACATGCCCCTGCACGACAATAGTCTTTGCAGCATGTGTCGCAAGGGTACCGCATCCCCCTTGAGTATATCACATTTCTTTACGGGCGCCTACTGTTTTTCTCGCTGCTGAAGCGCTGCCTGAGCCAGTCTCTCTCATCTATCCAGCCTCTGCCGTACTTTATGAAGTTTCGGCGGCCACGGTATAAATCGAAGGATTCATTGAGGATGGGAGCGTAGGCAACCGGATGCAATCGGCGGTATTGAAAAAACTGCAGCTGTGTCAGGGGAAGCGAGTGCCAGGAGAGGAAAATCTGTAGGATTAGAAAGATCAGTACGATAAGCGCACTCACTCCCTGAAGCAGATGAAAGTAACAGACAGCTGCAATGGAAATTAGCGAACACATCAGGGTTGCATGCTCCGCTGTACGAAAGCGTAAAAAGCAGTGAAAAAAAGTCTGCATAAGCCGGCCTCCGTCCAGCGGATAGATCGGCAGCAGATTAAACAGCAGGATGGAGGCATTGATCGTATGCAGATAAACGGCAAAGGATGGCGACAGAATCCCCTTTACAACGCAGAATTGGAACAGCGAAGGAAACAGAACATGCATCAGCGGTCCTGCGGAAATGATCAGAATCTCCTTTATCAAAGAGCCGTGTCCGATATGCGGTATGGTTGCCGCCAGCCCGAAGGGATAGATATTGATTCGCTCAATCGGGTAATGAAAGAGAATGGCACATAACATATGTGCCATCTCATGAATGGTAAGCATGATAAAAATCCATCCGACCAGACGGGCTACAGGCAGGTAAGGCAGCAACAGCAGATACGGCAGCCAAAGCAGAGAAATCCGTATCCGCACCTTATGAAAATGCATCGCTCACCTTGATTTTCTCATTATCCTTTAATGCGTTGATGGTGACATAGCTGTCAGCCGTCCCCAGAACAGCCTCCTTGAGTATGCGGTCATCCTGCTTTACCTTGACCTCATTGAGGTTTCCATAGGTTACCACTACACCATTGTCCTGCTTTATGGTGACGCTGCTTTTTTTATCAGCCTGCTTTTGCACATGAAGCACGATACCGGCATAGCCGTTGCGTGCCTGATTGGTACCGTTGGAATAATGATCATCCTTCAGCAGCGTATACACAGGAGATGTGGAAACAGCTTCATCCTTGAGCGAAAACCAGCTTTCAAAGGGCAGCCAGCTCCCCAGATCCTCCAGATTCAGCTGCTGTATCACCGCCGGCATTTTCACTAGATTCAGCTTCTGATTAAGCAGCAGAGCCAGTACGACAACACAGATGCACATCATGAGCATGACCACATGATAAATCATACGAAACAGGATGAACGGACGCTGCTTCTGTTCCTGCGCCCCTGCTCCGTCAAATCTGCGGCCTCTGATTCGTTTCCTTACTCTTCTTAAATCGTCCATATCATCCCTCCTGCTATCACTATATGCGCACACGGTTGGAAATAGAAGTACGCTGCCACTTTCCAGCTTGTGTTTCTGCGGATGCATGTATAACGGAAACAAATGTGAATACTGCTGCGGATGCAAGCAAGGGATACAGGAAGCTGTGAGGCATTGACGCAAAAAGACCTGCGCATGCCGCTAACTGCACTGCCCTAAATGATCGCCACAATGTAAAAAAACCTGCCAGTACATACTGACAGGTCTATGCTTTCATATGTATATTGCACCCTCTTATTTCTGTGATGACTGCAGGCAGCCCGGCACTTATGTTTCTGCCTTGGGCTCCTCTGTATTATCGTACAGCTTGCGGTCTGTTTTCTGCTCATACACCTCGATTGCAGTTTTGATGGCGATGGCAGCAGGTACACTCACCATGATTCCAACGGCTCCCATGATCACACCACCTGCGAACACAGCGAATAACGTGATCAGCGGCCCCATGGCACTGCGCTTTTCATGAACCAGCGGCGATATGACATAGGCATCCACATTGGATAAGATCATAATGCCGATAATCAATGCCACAATGTTGCTTGGCGGCAGTGTCAGTGCAGTGATAATACCGATGCTGTTGGCAATCGTACCACCCAGATAGGGAATGATAACACCAAACGATGTCAGTAAACCGATAATCAGCCAGTCCTGATGGCCAATCATAAAATAGAAGGCAGAGTATTCGATGAATTTGATTAGCATCAGAATAATCAGGGATTTCAGATAAACGGTGACATTTTGGTCGATTTCATGAAGATACACATCACTGTTTTTGAAAAACAGATGCACAAATTTTCGCAGACCACGCTTGATGCGTTCAAAATCAAACAGCATATAAATCGCGATGATGATGGAAAACAAGACATTCGTCACTACATTCAATACCGTATTCATCAGTCCCGGCAGGCTGGATACCAGCTGCGGGACCCAGTCATCATAGGACTGCAGAATATTGACAATATTATTGGTAATGCTGTTTACCAGTGAGAAATCCTTCATATTTCCCAGAGTCTTGATCTTATTGGAAATCCAGACAACTCCATCAATCATGCTGGTCATAAATTCATTGATTTTATCATACAGAACCGGCATCAGCATAACAAGCATCACGATCAGAAAAACCAGCACGCATACCCATATGGCGATAATGGAAAAATTCTTCGGGATTCCCTTCTTTTCCAGAAATTCCACAAGGGGATGCATAACGTAGGCAAGGACAAAGCCGATGATAAACGGCTGCAGAATGGATCGCAGCATTCTGTACCAGCTTCCCCATACGACCTGTGTCTTGATTAGCAGAAACAGAATCAGTAAAACGCAGATCACCTTGCACAGGGTATAAATAGAAAACCTCTGATCTATTTTTTTCAGAAACCTTTTTAACATAACGCCACCATACTTTCACGTTACTATTCTACCATGGCAAAGCGAAAAAAACCAGAGAAGCATATTTTCTATAAGACAAATAAAAATTCTGACTCACCCCTTGTGTGCAAGTCAGAAGCCTCTGCTCTGCAGTGCGCGCGCAGCCGTTCAGCCAAACAGCTTCTGCAAAAATTTCTTTTCCCGGTATTTCGGCAGCGGACAGCGCTGTCCCAGCATACGGCGGACAATGCAGTCAAAGCAGCTGTAGGTCTGTGTTTCCCGCTGCAATACGATCGGCTTGCCATGATTGTTGGAGCGCATCATATTCTCATCATCGAATACGTAGCCGAGAAAATCGATGGACAGCCATTGCTTTGCCTCCTCCAGCGATACGCTGATTCCCTTGTCCATATGATGCACGTTCATGCGGTTGACGATAAAGGAAATATGCTCCATTCCCTCTTTCATGAGAATACCGATAATGCGATCTGCATCCTGCAATGCCGTCACATCGAGAGTCGTTACAACGATTGCTCTGCTCACACAGGCGATCGAGTGTACAAAGCCGCTTTCAATCCCTGCGGGTGTATCCAGCAGTATATAGTCAAACTGGGTTTTCAGCTCCTCCACGACGATTTTTAAATCCTCTCCGTGAAAATACTGTATATGTATGGTTTTGCATGCCGGAAGCAGATACAGATTATCCTGACGCTTATCGCGTATCATCGCATTTGCCAGCGTACAGCGACCCTCCATCACATCCTTTAAATCATAGATGACACGATTTTCCAGGCCCAGCATAACATCCAGGTTTTTCAATCCCAAATCCACATCGATCAAACAAACCCGGTAGCCCTTCTGTGCCAGGACCATGCCCATATTGATACAAACGCTGCTTTTTCCAACGCCGCCTTTTCCGGAAGTAATTGCTATTGCCTCTCCCACATTCTCTCCTCCTTATATTCCTTCATTTCCAAATGTCTGTTCTCATAATAGACTTTGCAGGGCGCAAAGGATGTCATATTTTGGAAATGAGTATCACATATCCGCACATTTCCATCCATATGCGAAGCCGCCAGCACGCAATCCTCATGCAGCAAATCCACACTTCCCTGCACACTTCCCAGTACATACAGCGATTCACTGCTTGTCACAAAGGCCTGCTTACGGATGTTGCCCAGCAAAAGCAGTGGCTCATGAAAGCGATAGTGCTCGCCTCCTCGCAGCTCCTGTTCCAGAATGCGTCTTGGCTTAACCTGTGGCAGCTCATTGATGCCGGCAATTAGGGTATGACAGTCCGCACAAAGCTGAAACAGCGGCTTTAGATGCTGCGGCTTCAAGCCCTCGATATGAAAAAAAGCCTCAAAATACTGTCCGTTTTTATTCTGACAGAATTTGAGTCTTTCCTTCAGCTGCTGGAAAAACGCAGATGCATCATCATACTGCGCATAGATGTGATAGGCTTCATTTATTCCTTTGATTTTAATCTGAACCATTCGACCTTCTCCCCTTTTCGTATACGGAGTGCTTTCATTTCCAGATAGTCGTCCTTAATACGAATGAGGAATACGATAACCATGACAAGGATCGCATTGGCGAGCAGTGTCATCAGCTCATAACGCTCCGCCCACAGCATCAGCGACATACTGGTAATTCTTTGAAAGTTCATATAGCAGTATATCAGAAGATCCTTGACGAAAATTGTCACAATACAGAGAACCAGCGATTCAATCAGCGTCTCTGTCATATGCTTGCTCCACAGCTGCAATAAACACGCAATGACAGTGAAGATTATCGCATAAAGCAGAAACGTGTTCGCAAAACAGAAATCATAAATCATGCCGCAGCCAAAGGCGAACAGGCAGGAATCCAGAAAGCTGAACTTACGGATGGTCAGCACCATGGCACAGAAGCCAAGATTCGGTATGAACAGCAGATCGTTTATCAGATAGCTGTTGGGGAAAATCACGGTCAGCACTTCATCGATCAGAAAACAGATGATGACAAAGACGATATGCGCCATGCCTACTCATCTCCCTTTTCAACGATGACACTGACAACAGAGAATGTCTGAAAATCATCAATTGGCCGAACATAAATAGTTTGTCCGGTCTGGTTGGAGAGCGCCTGCACGCTGTCTACGGTGCCGATCAGCAAGCCGCTTGGATAGCCGCCGCCCTTGCCGCTTGTGACAACCTGCATTCCCTTTTTGATTTCGCTGCTGTCATCAAACAGCAGAACGATATAGCAGCCGCGCTTGACATCATAGCTCTGCAAAACACCCAGAGAGCTCTTCTTTTCATCCAGCAGAATCTTAATGGACGCTGAATTCAGCTTATCTTCACTGGTCAGCAGCTTGACAACGCTGGTATGGGCAGAAACACTCTTGATCTTTCCAACCATGCCATTCGTGCTTTCCACTGCCATGCCGACCTTAATGCCTTCCTTGCTGCCCTTATCAATGGTGATTTCATTGTTCCAGGTAGCCTGATCACGCAGAATAACCTTCGCCCACGTGCGCTCATATGTATCATCACTCGTTTTGATTCCCAATGCTTCCTCTAGCTCTGCATTTTTTTGTTTCTCATCGACATACTTTGCCTTGTAGGAAGGATTTTTACTCAGCTCATACCGCAGCCGGTCATTTTCCTCATTCACGCTCCATAAATTCGCAAAATCACTGAACAGATTTTTCACAGTTTCTGTCGGATAATCAATCAGTGCATATTTCAGCATCGTGACAACATCATAGCCGATATTGCTCGTTACAGAGCCGCTCATGCTCCTTAAAAGGATTCCTATCATCACAAAGAACGCGATAACGCCTAAGATTATTTTTTGAAAACGATTCAATTTTGACATGCTCTCACCTATTTCTTAATGTTTCTCATATATTATATAGGGGAAAGAAAAATAGTTCAATGACAATCTGGTTTTTGTCAAAATCTTAAGAAAACTTTAGGAAAGTCCCGGCTGCAGCAGTCCCTTCTGTGCAAAGCTGAAATATGTATTGCGGCTGACAATGATATGGTCGATCAGTGGAATTGCCGTCATGATACCGCATTCCTCAATGCTTCTGGTCAACGTGATATCCGCCGAGGAAGGCTGTGGATCACCGGATGGATGGTTGTGTACACACAGGATTTTCGCACAGCCAAGCTGCATCGCTTCCCGAAAGATTTCTCGGGGATGCACACTCGCATTGGTCAGTGTACCGACAAACATGACACGGCTGCTGATCAGCTGATTTTTCTGATTGAGAAACAGTACGAGAAAATGCTCCTGCTGTTCGTAGCCGATCTGCTGATTGATCCATTCCAAAATATCCTGGGGATGGTGAATTCCCGGCGCATGCAGCACATCATCAAAGGCAATTCTGCGCCCCAGCTCGAATGCAGCCAAAAGAGAAATGGCCTTTGCCTCCTTGATTCCCGATAGTCCCATCAGCTCCTGCATATTCGCCTTTCCTAAATCGCCCATGGAGCTCCAGTGCCTCAGCACCTCATCCGCCAGCTCCAGTGCGGACAGAGAACGCGTGCCGCTGCGTAAAACCAGTGCCAGCAGCTCCCGATTGGAAAGCGCCGCAATCCCATACTGCAGCGCCTTTTCTCGTGGACGCTCCTCCTTGTTTAATTCCTTTACTTTCATTTTCCAATCCTTTCCAGTGCCTTGTCATATGCCTGCTCATCGATCAGTTTGACCACATCGGAATTCTCTACGGTTACATTTTTCGGAATGTAGCTGTATTTTAATGCTTTCAGCTTCTGCTGGACCTGCTGACTTTCTTTTTCATCGCTGCTGACACCACAGACAACAGCCGTCAGCTTATCCTGCTTCATCGTATAGCTTTTCAGCCCCTCCTTTTCCAGCTTTTCCTGCATATCCTGCACGCTCTGCGCCTTCTCATACAAGCCCACCTGATTCATATACAGCGTGCGCTTAGCATCATTCGTTTTCCCCAGCGTAAAGGAAAACAGCACATAATACATCAGACAGAATACCACGGAAAACAGAATGCCGAACAGCATTATCAGCCGTTTATTTTCCACATGCATCACCTCACCCTAACCATATGCCCGCTGCATTTGACACATACCTCATTCGACAGGAAAGGATAAAACACCTCCTTACGCTATATCTATACGATTTAAAATTGGAAAACTCCTAAAAAATTCGCAAATTCATGTAAATCTTTCCACATTTCCCGTCACAGATGTCAAAAAAGCGGAAAGCTGTGGTACAATTACGAATGTGGAGGTACCAATATGAAAAAATGGATTGCACTGCTAACACTGACCTGTCTTTGTGTTCTATCCGGCTGTACAGAAAAAGAAACACCGCGTTCCCCTGTGGAAACAACGGCTGCCTTTTTAAACGGCATTCAGAATCAGAGCAGTGATGCAGTAAAAGCTTCCAGCGACTGGGAGGATTTCAATATAAAAGCATTTACGATGGAAGACAGTGATTATATGGATTCTGTGGACAAAGAGCTGCAGAAGCAGGCATATGAGAAAATGACACATTTTGAGCATACGGAAGGCAAGGAAACCATTCAGGGTGATCAGGCAAGCGTCACCGTGGAAATCAAGCAGTATGATTTTTCAAATAGTCTGAAAGCCGGTATGGAACAGGCGGAGAAGAAGGTACAGGAGCTTAGCAAAAAGGATGTCAGTGATGCGGAAACCGAGGCTGCCATAGCAACTGTTCTCTTTGAAAGCTTGCAGAAAACGGATACCATGAAAACTACGGAGGTACAGATTCAGCTGAAAAAAACAGAGGATGTCTGGGTGGTGAGCAGTGATAATGCGCCGCTGCAGAAGCTGTTGAGTGCAAACCTCAATCTCCTCCAGGACCATAACTGACAGAGGCTTTGATAAGCTTCTGTTTTTTACGGGGAACAGACTTCTTCGGTTTGCCCGCTTGCATGAGCCAGCTCTGGTATGGAGAAATTTCATGGAGGATAACGTGGTCTGTAATACAGCATATATGCTCTTATCGTATCGTGATTTCCAGTGCTGGCCTAAGACAAAACAGCGGACGCAGAAGATAGTTGATGATGGAACAGGAATTACAACAGCGCAGAAGTAAGATTGTCGATTATCTCCTGTATATTTTGAGCACACAAAAAAAATAGGAAATTATGCAATTTATTGTTGACATTTCTTTGAAAATAAGTAAAATAATAGAGGTAACCTTGGAGAGTTGGCCGAGCGGTTTAAGGCACCATCTTGGAAAGGTGGCGTAGTGAAAGCTACCGTGAGTTCGAATCTCATGCTCTCCGCCATTGATAGTATACGTCCCATACGGGACGTTTTTTTTGTTTATCCATCCCTTACCCTAGCTGATAGTTAAAACGAAATACAGCACTGATTAGGCTACGCACTCTTTCGCACAAAACAAACACCCTGTTCAAATATACATGGTGATCGAATAGCATATTTCCACGGACACATAGCTTACAACGTGATATACAATAGCAATCTGCTGTAATCCTTTACTAGCCATATCATTGTAGTTTTTACTTAACCGTTGTTTGAATGTATTAACTCGATTCATTATAAAATCTAAAATGTGCATTAAGGCTCTTACTCGCTTGTGGGCACAGCCTGAAATAGGGAATTCAAAAACAATCGTGTTCAGTAATAAAAATTGAATTCCCTTTTTCACAAACACTCTAAAGTAAGAGAACCAGCCTTGGAAACAGCATATTTATATACAGGTGTCGGAATATTAAAACATCTATAATGTCACTATCCTTTAACAGGCTTTCAATCTAACAAAAATGGCAGCTATTACACTATGAATACTGAATTCTTCAGCAAGCCCCTTAGACCTATACTAAAAAGTTTTTTTAAAACAAAATCATCTGCAATACATTTATTTACATCTACATAGTTCGTTCATCTGCTCCTTAGCACAATACCTACGCTTACTGTCAACTAACCTTATGTACATTAAAACTACCACATTATTTAAATTAAATGTGGCTTTTGTTTATATACTAAGAAGAAAAAAGAATAACTCGCTGTTTTTCATGATTACCAGAAAAGACATCCCCTCTATTATCTCGCATATCTTCCGCTATATATTTTGGTCTTCCCCCTATGTATCTGTTCCCTTTCCTTTCTTTTTCTTCCCCTCCTGTACTCTTTTTGCATATTTATAAAACGTTGATTTCTTCATCCCGATTTCTTCACAATACTCACTCAATGAAAGGTTTCTTTTGAGACACTCCTCTATTCGCTCATCAAAGTCTTCCGGCAGGATCGTTTTCGGTCTCCCATACGTACCTTTCCCCTCATACTTTCTTTTCAATGCCAGATTGATCCCCTTTCGCTGGCACTTTTTCAATTTCTCTTTCTGTAAAGACAGCACATGCTCAAGAAACTGCTGCAGGAATATCGGCTCTATCTCTTCTTCATCGAATGTTAGTATCGCTTGCTTTTTCTGATAATAGCGTAATGCGCTCCTTACCTCTGTCAGATCCCTTCCCAGTTCCCATAGAGAATCCATATCAATTCTTATCCTAGAATCCATGTTTCCACTCTCCTATTTTATTTATCTGCTGCTGTTCCCCCTTTGATGTGCGTCCCATTCGCCTGTTGCTTCTTTCACGTTCGCTGCTCGCGATTTGTCTTCTCCTTCTCCTCACTTTCCTGCCCCATATTGATTAAGTCCTTCGGTGTTCGATAGATCCGTATATCGTTATCTCCGTGATCTACGATAATCTTTCCTTCTTTGATCGCCTTTCTTTTCTTAAACTTATTCATATCCTGTCTTCTCCATTCTTATCTATTCTGATACTGCCCAAGGAATCTTCTGCTTCCGTAGGTCTTCCTACTAGAAGGCCTTATCATTTCTACTTCGTCATGTGATATCCTTCAATCTTGTCCGCTATCGATCGTATCTCATTTCTTTCTGCTTTTCTTTATTTTTCTGAATCCTGACTGTCATGCTTCTTTCCCCATCTTCTTTTTAGGAACACATAGGACAATCCACCCAATGCTATCGTAAAGCTTCCGATAGCGACAGCCGCATATGTATGATCGACCTTTTCATTCTGTCCCAAAAGGCCCTTCACCCAATCCCAGAAATCTGTTTGTATGATCGGCTTGTCTGTGATCACCTGATCTGTTTTCGGTGTTAACACGACTTCTACATACCCATCTTCATCTGCTTTCAGCATCATCTTTTTTAGAACGAACTTCCCATCCTCGTATATATAATGATACAGATACTTGTCCTTCCAGCTTTCCGGCACCTTGACTGCGATATGCACCCTCATCCCGATCGGTTCTTTTTCACACTGCAGGATCCATAGTACATCCTTCCCTGCGATCTTCTGTATCTTTTCCAAATGCCTGCACTCACCAAGATCGATCGTGATATCCTTTTCTGTACTCTTGATATCACTATATACGATATGAATTCGATACTGTTGTTGTGCTTCTACATACAGATAGATATCCTGTCTATCCGCCTTTGCCCTCGATAACAGCGTTCTGCTGATGGTCAGCTCCCCTGTCCTGTCATTCCAGTAATAACCGACTCTTTCCAGTTCCTGCTGCTTATATGCTTCTGTATATTTATCCTCATTTGTTTCTGACTGCTTATTGGTAACCTTGCCTGCATTTGATGATGGATCCTTCTTCGATGCTTCATTCCCTGTTCCCGGTTTTACTGGATTGATCGGTTCTGTCGGGACGACGATGATGATATCATCATCTCCCGGCTTATCCGGTTCCTGCGGCTGATCAGGGTCTTCCGGATGCACTGGTTCTGGTTTTTTGATCACGCCCAGCATATACCCATACATACCTCCATTGACTTCCTGCTTCCATGGCAGATTCGACTGCACCTCTTCATAGTATTCCTCATCAGTATCTTTTTTCTGATCCTTATCTTCTGCGTGGATCGAACTCATGCTCATGCAGACGATCATGAACAGGATCATCAGAATGCTTACCCTTTTTCTCATTCTCTACACCTCCTAGTGTTTTATATGTACAACATTCTCTGCGACTGCCTCGCCGACGAACTGTTCACTCTTGACATCATAATTCTTAAAATGGATACTGACCGGATAATCCCCTTTTTCCAGCTTCACATCCAGTGCATCCTGCTCGATATAATATCCCGGTTCGATAGCGCCACTCTTATAGATTCTTTGGTTATCCTTCTTCAGATACATTTCTACGACTAGAAGATAGTGATTGTTCGGAGAATTCAAAATCCTCATATCTCCCTTTGCTGCTCCATTCTCAAAGTTTAGCACGCTATTGATATTGATCTGAAAGCTGCCTTCTTCCACCTTTTCATTCAACATATTCTGAATATCCTCTTCGCTCATGCCGGGAAGCTCTCCCTTTTCCCCTTCTCTGATTAGACCTTCCTCTGATTTCCAGCTCAGCTTATACATGACCAGAGACATTCCCAGCAGAAATAAGGAAATGATTAGGATTATCTTCTTCTTGTTTTTCTTCATTCTGTTATTCCTCAACCACGATCGTCAGTTCTCCGATCGCTTTTCCTACATAGTCTTTTGTTTCCACATCATAGGCGGAAAACACCGCCTGTACCGGATAGCTGCCCTTTTTCAGTTTCACATCCAGCGTATCCTTTTCGATCTTACTTCCGGGTCTGATTGCACCACTCTCATACAGCTTCTTCCCCGGTGTTCCATCACTCTTGCGCTCATAGATCGCTACGACCATGAGATAGCGATTCTGTGGGCTGTTCTCGATACGCAGACTTCCTTCACTGCTTCCATTTGGAAACTTCGGTTCCTGATTGATGGAGATGATGAACTCTCCTTCGGCTGCTTTCTTTTCCATCAGCTCCCTGATCTCTTTCTCACTCATGCCATCCAGAGTGCCTTCCTCCTGATCCGGATCCAACTGTAAGCCTCCCTTTTCATTGAATGACCAGCCGATGACTGCCACGATAAGGATCAGAAGGATCGTTATCAGAGATCCATATGTTTTTATCTTCCTGTTCTCTTTCATATAGTCTCCTGTCTCATGCTTCTGAATAAGAAAGAGAGTTCTTCTCTTCCTTGTTCAGGAGCACGATGTCTCGTGCTCCTTTGCTTTATTTTACCTGCGTGATCGTATAGACCACATCGAATGCTCGCTCTGCATTCCCGTTCAATGCTGCTTTCACATCTTCTCCCTCACCGCTCAGTGCTGCGGATGTAGGTGTCCCTTTCACATTCAGCGATTTCTCTGCACCGATGCCTACCTTAAAGTCTGTGATCGTTTCTCCAGATCCATATTTTAGATCCGTACCGGCGATGTTCAATGCCACCGTCTTCATTGACGCCACATCTGTTTGACCTTTGGTAGCTGCAATTCCAGCACTATCCGTCAGTGTCCATGCGCCACCTTCCGCATTCTCGATCTGGATCTTTGTCAGCTGCACACCCACCTCAGAATCTGCTTCCACCTTGATCTTGTAGTTTCCTGCTGCAAATATATTCTTATCATCTGCATCACCTTCATTGTGATATACCGCAAAGTCCATACGGATCGGTACGGTCACCTTCATCTGCTTCAATGGTTCCCCGGATAGTGTTGCCCACACTTCACCACTCTGGTTTGATTCCGTGTCTGTCGTTCCTGTCGTCTTCGTGTCTCCATCTTCTGCCGCTGATACTACGCTCGTTACTCCTAGCATCATCATGACAGCCATGCTCATCGCCAATAATCTTTTCATGTCCTTACCCTTCCTTTTCTCATGGCAGCGTATCTTTTACATCCCCGCTCCTCCTCCTGGGATACGTCACTCATCTTTCTACTACGATGTTGAGCTGTGCTTTTGCTTCCCCTACCTTTTTATCTGTTTCTGTATCGTATGCCTCGAATATGGCTGTACAGGCATAGCTCCCTTTCTTCAGCGCCTCATCCAGATGATCTTCTTTGATCACCTGTCCCGGTCTGATACCTTCGCTGTAGTAGATCTCCTTCTGGTCTTCATCCTTTACGATCCTCACCCGGATGTTGTAGTTGTTTCCCGGTGGGTTTTCGATCCGTAAGGTACCCTTGCTCTTCCCGTTTTCAAATACCGGGTTCGCATTGATCGAGATCGACAGCATACTCTTGTCGACCTTATCCTTCAGCATGTCCTTGATCTCCTGTTCACTCATGCCATCCAGACTGCCATCCTCCGCAGCCTCATCGAAGTGAAAGCCGTCATCCTGCAGGAATGTCCAGCCAATGCCTGCTCCTGCAAGTACGATCAGGATGAGGATGATCCCGATCCGCTGTTTCCGTTTCTTCTCTGTCATCTCATCCCTCACTTCTTCGCTCGATCTTCATACTGCTTCGTATCGTTCTCTGAGATTCCGGTCTTGAAGCTGATCTGATAGGCCTGTTCTGTTTTCTTCGCTCCATCGGCGTCCCATGGCCAGCTTTGTTCATCGCTGACGGCTCCACTGATATAGAAGCCGCCGCTTCCCTTATATCCCAGATCATAGATCGGCTGTGTCTTTGACATGCCATCTGTCGTGAACCATACGCCAGCATTCTTATTGTAGTCACTGCCATCATTGCTCAGTTTCAGATAGGCCTCATCGTTCTTGATCTGACCTAGACCTATATCCATACTTCCCATCAGCTTTGGCATGTCAGTTCCTTTTGTGACCTTCTGATCGACACTCAGTGTTACCGGCATGTAGTTCAGTTCATTGCTTACCTTGGCATCGTTCGTACTCTGCTTGATCTGCTGTCCATCCAGATTCAGGTCGATTTTGATAGGAGACAGGCTCTTCAACTGCGTGATCATGGTCACTTCCCCCTGATACACGGCTGTTTCCCTCTCACTATCTTCCAGCATCAGGCTCCATGTATACGCTCCACCATCGGATACGGCATTGGCACGATAGATTTCTATCGTTATATGATCAGCCTCTGTCGGCACCGTTATAGTCTCACCTGCTTCACCACTGTCGCGCAGATTTCCTGATGCATCATACACCTTCACAAGCAAAGCAAAATTCTCATTCGCCCATCTGCTTCCCTTTTCCATCGTGTCTTTCGTTGCCTTCCCATCACTGTTCGCAAACACGCTGACCGGCTGAACATGAAGGGGTGTACTGTCTTTCGCAATACTCAGTGCAGTGATCGTTGTGCTTCCTCTCTTCAGACTATGAGGAATCGTGATCTTACCACTTTCATTACTAGAAGCTGATCCATCATTTTTATTGGTGATTTCCACACTGCCTGCATCGTTATATGGAAGTGTCTTAATCTCTGCTGATGCGTTCGGATTTCCTGCAGTATATGTTTCCGTTTCGGCTAGGCGTGTATAAAGTACATAGGAAGTATCTCGCTCAAGATGTGTGAATTCATACTTTCCTGTACTGTCTGCTTTCAATGGCGTCCAATCGCTTTCTTTCTTATCCGCAATGCTCTCTCCACTTTCTAACAGGATATATTCCTGCGTAGCCTGTACATTCGTCACATACAGATTCGTATCCAGTTCTGTTTCCATGACTGGCTTCACTGCAGTTCCTGTGTTTTTTGCCTTCACGACTTCAGAGCTGCTCTTTTCCACACTGCCGCCGTAGTTTGCGGCATCTGCTTTCGCACTGTATCTCACAACGATGCGCTGTCCGATATCGGCTGTCGTACTTTCATACAGCAGCGAAGTGCTTGTCCCCATCGTCGTTCCTGTCTGATCTGTTTTTAGAGTGGTTCCATCACTTCTCTCGATCGTGAAGACGCCTTCGTCATAACCGTCTCCGCTGTAGATCGCGGTGATCGTCTGACCAGCTTCCAGAACATCCCTCTGCGTGATGCTCAGGTTCTTCTCCTCTAACGGTATGCTTCCGGTTTTCACATCGGTAACAGCAGAGTCTTCACTTGGCAGATATTCACTCGTTACTTTATACATCGCACACACTTCATAGATCGTATTGGCCTTCAGCTTTTCGGATCCTCTTCCGATCCATGAGTCGCCTACTGTATTCTCTTTCCACTCTTTTGTTTCCTTTACTCGATATTTCAGAACGGTCTCTGGGATCGTCGTTCCATCCTCACGGTAATTCGTCGGCAGATTCATCTGTATCGTGATACCGCGGATCTGTTTCACTGTCGGTGCATCCGGTTTTTTCTGTGGTGCACGAGCTATCGGGGCCAGCTGTCTTGTATTGACACTGCCGGAATATCTGCCGTTTCTTGCGCTCGTATATCGTGCATACAGCTTAGCGCCGACATCGTCTTTCCCCGGTGTATAGCTGTCACTGATTCCGGTCTTTCCATATAGCGTCCCGTCCTCATTCACGATCGGAGTCGTCGTTCCATCCTTTACACGATACCATGTCCACTGTCCGCTCTTTTCATCGACGACATCTTTGCCTTCTTCCTTTGCGAAAACATAGTTCACTTCTACAGGTACCAGAACTTTACTCGTATCTCCGTCCGTGATTTCAGCGTGTCCTTTGATCTGGGTTCCGATCAGCTGCTCTTCTGAAATATACGTCTGGCTTCCTTCATAGTTTCCTCTCCCACTGAATACGGCTTTCACATAGTATTTATTGTATTTCACAGGTACAGAGAAGGTCGTCGCTGTATTGCCGTCCTTCGATGTATCAGCTGCCTTGATCTGTGCTGTGATATTGATCCAGCTGTCATCCTTTGTTTTATCCGGACTCACATAATACTGCCAGATACCGGTTGGCGCTTCCTTATGATTCGTCAGACGGATCTCTTTTGTTTCCTCTACCTTCCAGATATCTTTATTTGTTTCTGTGATCTTTGCGGTAGGGATCTTGCTCAGATCCTCTTTCTTCGTTCTCACTGCTCTTTGTGAGACCACACCGCTGGCCTGATGGCTTCCATCCTCCAGTTTAGCCAGATACACCACATAGTCTGTATCGGCATCCAGTGTCAATGTGACAGTTGCTGTTGCCTTGAACCATTTGCCTTCTACCGGTGTAGTATTCTTGTCAGCATCTTCTGCAGGGATCCGATTCGGTACTTTCTGATCCGATGCCTTCTGTACGAAGTAGTAGACTGCTTTGATGTCTCCTGTATTCTCGATCTTCAGCTTGCTTCTGATCTCTCCATCCTCATCTAGTGCTGTCACTGTCGGAAGTGAAGCTGGCGCATCATATACCGGCTTCGTCAGTGTTCCGACACGCCCTATGACCTCGTTCGTGAAATCTGAGCTATCGGTTGCGATATAGCGTACGGATATCTCCTTGTTTCCCAGCAGTGCACTGATCTTATACGTATCCGTCGTCGCTCCTTCGATCGGAGCATCGCCATAATACCACTGCCAGCGACCTGCCTTATCATCTTCCGCTGTCTGCGGATAGCTTCCCTTATGATAGGTCGCCCTATAGGTCTGATCGACTTCTGCCACACCTATCTTCGGCGGTTTATCCGCACCATCGACGACTTTCACATAATCGATAAGACCGTTCAGCCTTGTCTTTTTTGTCTGTGCGGTCGCCATCTGCCTATATCCACTTGCATCATAGCCTATCTTTGCGGATTTTCTGATCCCTATCTCGTACGTCGTATTACGATCCAGTCCTTCCATCGTGATCACTGTTCCGGAAGTTACCGATGCTTCGACTGGGGTCCATGCCTCACCAGACTTTCGATAGGCAAACTGATAGTTGACTGCGCCATCTTTAGCACTGATCTTCATGGAATTGTCGCTGACCTCTGTCACGTTCAGCCCTGACGGCATATCGGTCGTGATGTCCTGTGATGCGTTACCGATCGTTGTGGAAGCTTTCGTTGCGCTTTCCTTGAAGTCTTTTGTACCATTGAAAGTCGCTGTCAGTATTCCCCCTGCATCCTTTGGCTGTACCGTATAGCTCAGTGTATTTTTTGTTGTATCGACGGTATAGCGTTCCGGGGAGATCGTGATGGTCTTTCCATTCTTCGTACTGCTCAGTACCCATGTTCCGGTTGGCTTGTTGGTATCCGTCAATGTGAATACGATCGTCTGATCCACCTTCTGTGTCCCTGTTACATTTATCGCATCTTTCACTGCCGTCTGTGCAGTCGTCAATCGGGTACGCTTGCTCCATGAACTCGCTTCTGCACCGTCTGTTTCCGCTATCCTATAGCAGAAGTCGTATTCCTTATTTCGCTCAAGACCACTCACTGTGACATTCAATCCTGGTGTGATTCCTCCAGTTGCACTCACGCTTTGGATGTCTCCACCAGCAGAACTGGAATATCCCACATCGATCTTTCCACTTGGCTTATCAGGGGTCTTGACAGTGAGTGATGTATCCGTCGTAGTCACTGCAGTAAATTCACCATGATTGTCTGGTAATGAAGTTAATGATTTTTTGATGACTGCGGTTGTTGCTGTCTTGTAATTTTGATAATCTCCGGAACCTGTAAAGGTTACGCGTATCTTTGAACCGACATCTGCCGTTTGCAGAGTATAGCGGTAGGAGTTGGCACTGGTGGTGGTGCTGACAGGGGTCGCCTTTACTTCTCCTGTAGATGCGTCAAGCCTTTCTACTTTCCATGTTCCTGTCTGACCGTTCAGTTTATCGATGGACATGGTCAATTCTGAACCGTTATTGACTGCATTTCCCAGACTGATACTTCCTGTCACATTTGTTTTCAGAGTCGTTGCTGTTGCCGCCGGACTCCATGTTCCAGCTTCATAGCCGTCTCCTGCCGCCACTCGTACATAGAAGCGATATTGTTTATTTCTTGCCAGATTATCTATTTTCACTTGTTCTGTATGGGTATGGGTTCCATCAACGATGATCTTGGCGTTTGCATCTGCTCGCTCATAGGCATATTCATACTTTAGACTGCTGTCTCCATCACCCACTCTGATCGTAGCTTGACTGTCCGTGACTGAACCGGAAACGATGACAGGAGCACTTGAAGTTGACGTTGTGACTGCACTGGTATAGGCTGCATATGTTGAGGCATAGCCACTTTTTTTTGCTAAAACTGTCAGCTCATAGCCAACATCATCTGCCTTCACGTTGTAGGTTGATGATGTTGCTCCACTGATGACGGATGCTTCTGTTGTTCCACGCTTTCTGCGGTACCATTGATAACTCAAGCCAGGTGTTGAGCAGCTCGCTGTTAGTGTTTGATTCATTTTTGGACTGGTGTTACTGATGGTAACTGTTTCCATTTCACTTACAGTATTCTTAACCGTAAAATCATACTTATTGGATGCCGATGCACCTGTTTCAGAATCATTATAGGTGATCGTGATCGTTGCAGTTCCTGTGCTTTTTGGAATAAGCGTTCCGTTCGTTCCTATTTTCAATACACTTGCTGAACTGGAAGTCACTGTGTATCCTTTCTTTTGTAATTCCACAGGTAATTGGATGACACCGGAAACATTCCCATTAAACAGATCAGTCGTTGTTGTAGCTCCATCGACACTCGTGAATGCTCCCCGTGTTGCTGAATATAAGTTTGCTATATTATTGTTTCCCATCCATGTTAATCGTGGATAAAATCCTTCTTGGTATTTCCATGTTCCAGTATCTCCAAAAGAACTTTTTAAACCGTCACCAATTATTTCTTTTGTACTTTTCCCAACTTCTAAATCATTATTCACGTTTAATATCCCTGCAATTGTTGTATCATAAAATATATTCTGACTGCTTGGGGATAATCCCTCATGTCCAAATGGCTTTCTATTTGCTCCTGCTGGATCAAAATAACTTGCAGTATAATAATTATTTACAATATTATTTTTGTTAATAACTGCACCAATTGATAATGTGTTTGTCCCTCCTTTGAATTTTGTACCAATCGTATAACAATCAATTACTTTAGCGCTTCCTATATTACCTCCTAAACCACCAGCGGTCGCTCCAGCAGTCACGTTTCCACCAACAGATCCACAATTCTTAAAATATGATGTGTTGTTAGCAAACATATCATTTGCTCTACCCAAGAAGTAACCACAATCATAAGTTGCTGTCAAATTTGAATCTACTAAAAAAATATTTTCAAACCCTAACATTCCATTTGAATTTCCAACAATAATTCCTGCACTATTATAATTATTATCATTCGAAACTCTTCCAACATTTATATTTGCATTGAGTATCAGCATATTCATAATAAGTACAGGATCCGATGATGATGTGCTCTTTGTAAAGAAGAACATTGTATTCTTAAGATTTGATATAGTATGATAATCACCATTTAACGTTCCTTGAAATGAATCATAAACATGGGTCCCATTATTATAATACCCTCTTAATTTCGTTGGACTAACACTGTCTTTCCCTGCTAAATTTATATTACTTGTAATAATATAATCTGCTGTATTAGATGCATAAATCCCACTTTTATAAGTGTCTTTTTTACTGGCATCCATAAATGCCAATAAGTCTTCCGCACTACTGATAGGAATACCTTGCCCATATGCAAAATATGTATTCGTACTTCCTGTGCCACTCTTGCTATTCAAATTAGATGAATCTAATGCGTTCATGTTCTTGTCTACATACAGTGCAGATACGTTTGGCTTACTGACCTCTGCAATTACTTCTGCTCCATCTGTATATGCGCTTGTAGATGTCGCTGGAATCGTATAGGTGAATGTGTTTCCGCTTATGCTTCCATTCACATAACTGCTTCCTATCTTGAATCTTGCTGTTGTTCTGCTTAGTGTTGTTTCCACACTGTTGTTCACTGTCCCTGTCAGCGTTGTTCCTGCATACGCCTTGGGATTTCCGTTTCCATCACTTGTTGAACTTGTCAGTGTTACGGTCTCCTCATACACTCTCTTTATGAAGCCATCGTTATTAGTTGGATTCACAACATTCCCACTAAAACCTTCTTGGTTATTGGGCACAAATTCTACTTTGATATATTTTCCAAACATATCCTCAGTTAGTGTCAGCTGACTTGTTGGGCTGTCACTCATTGGTGTGTAGCCTTCTGTTAGTTCTGTCCAATTCGTAGTGTCACTTAAAGATGGCATTGTTGTTGTACTGCTTCCATCATAAGTAGCTTTGCTGTAATACCATTTCCACGCTCCTTTGCTATTGTTTGCGCTATTCAATGTCGCTGTTAGTGTTTTCCCTTCCACATAGTGACCGCTGAGTGTGATATTCCCTGTCTGCGCTTTTGTTCCCATCGTATGACTTAGTTCATGAATAGTAGATGCTGTATAAGTAGCATTTTCCTTACTCATATAATAAATGACGTAAGTTTCATTTGCATTCAGTTTCACACCTGCGTAATCCGTGCTGACTTCAAAGGAAGTTCCTGTGACTTTTTTCCAGCTCGTTCCCAGATCAGCATCGGTTGGATAAGCGGGTGCTCTTACTCCTTGTTTCTGTACACGATAGTATCCATCTGTCTTCATAAGATCTGTCGTACTCAGTACCATTCTCAGTTCCCCTGCTGTTTCTTTATCACTGCTGTGTGTGATCTGCACTCCTTTTGTCAGCTCATCGGATGATGCCTTGGATACTTCCACTGTCGTTTCTTCTGCATTGCCGGTAAAATCATTATCAACTGGCATCGTATATTTTGCTTTCAGTTTTTCCCCGATATCAGATGCGGTCAAAGAATATGTAGGATTCGTCGCACCTGCTATCTTTGTATCATTTCTGTACCACTGCCATGTTCCCTCTTTATCTGTATTACTTCCACCTGTCGATGCATAGGTGGCTGAATGATATGTCGCTGTCAGTGTTTCTCCATATTTTGCTGTTCCTGCTATCGTGACATATCCTGTGATCGCCGTCTTTGTTGTTGTGACTGTCCTTCCTGCACCACTATCACTATATGCATACTCACTGTCCAGCCCTCCACTGTCCTCGACTCTCTTCACTCGGATGGCATAGGTCGTATTTCTCTCAAGTCCATCTACCACGACATCCACATTACTATTGACTGCATCTCCTACAGGTATATAACTATCTGTACTATCACCTAGCACATTCACATGGAACCAGCCACTGAGTGAATCTATAGCATCTGTATCTGCCTTCTTATATTCAAACTGATACTGTCCTTCTCCTTTGCTCATTCTGACTTTGAAGCTCATATCATCGATCGTTTCCATGATGATATCATTCGCAATCGGTGTCGTATACCTGGACTTCTGTTTTTCCTTTACAGAATTACTGGTTACTAGTGTAGCACTTCCTTCATAGCCCACTGTGGCTTTGAACGTTACTGTATAGATCGTTCCATATGCTTCATTATCTGGGATCACATAGCTTGTCGACCCTCTGTTCTCCGCTAGTGTATAATTGGTGATCGGTGTTTCTGTTCCATCAGTTGCTACCTTTGTCCATGTCCATTCTCCCTGATAGTTGAAGTCTTTATCATCTGGTGCCAGCTCTGCCGTCAATGTCTGACCTCTCAAAAGATCCCCTGTTACATATTTGAATGTAATGGTTCCCCCGAAAGTCCTCTTATCCGTCTGCTGGCTTTTGATGATGCTCTGTGCTGTCCAATCGGATTTCTGATGTGTAGCGGACTGCGCAAATCGTACAGAGAAGTAGTAGGTCGTGTCTCTTTCCAGACCAGTAATCTTAAATTCCTCACCAGAATTCAGGATTTTGATGACACCACTGTCATCTATCTCCTCTACTGGTACGCCATTCTCCATCGTACTGCGCCCGATGATATACTTTTCTCCTATGACATTTGTTGGCATCTTCACTGTGATTGTCGTATCATCATGCTCTTTAATACTTAAGTTTTGTGTCGGCGCTACCTTCTCTGCTCTGCTGATGACATCGCTTACAAAGCTGATCTCTCCAGCATAGGTTCCTGTTCCACTGTATACTACTTCGATCTTCTGATCGACATCTTCTTTTTTTAATGTATAGGTATCTCCTGTTTGTTTTGTAGCCGTATCACGACTTCCGTCTGCGTTCAGACGATACCAATTGACTTCTCCGCTCTGACCTGATGGTGTATTTGTGACAGCTGCTTTCAATGTCTTTCCATAGATGAGATCTCCAGTGATCGTGATATCTCCCTGTACATGTTTTCTATCCGTTGTGAATGCTTTGAAATCACTGCTCCACTCGGAATCTGTATAGCCTTCTTCTCCGATCTCTTTGATATACAGCTGATAGTTCGTATTTGGTGTCAATCCTGTGATCGTTGTATCACTGCCTCCCCGCAGCGCTACGCCATGTTCCGTAATTTCTGTTTCATCCTTCTCTCGGATACCTATATGGTATAGTCCTTCTGAATCGCCAATTTTCACCTTGACTGTGATATCGTCCGCTCTACTCTCTGTAATCATATCCGAGGCTTTGGGTGTTGCACACTTGATAGACTCAATGACTGTAGTATGATCACTTTCGATGCTTCCCTTCAGTTCACTATCTGCCTTGGCGATCGCCTTCACGAACAACTTCTTTCCGACATCACTGCCCTTGATTTTATAGTTCATACCTGTTCCGATAGCTTCGTCTTTGCCTTCCTGATACCATGCATACGTTGCATCATTCAGCTTATCCGGTGTCAGCTTTACACTCAGCTTATCGCTCAGAGTGTATTGGCCTTCCTTCTTTGGCTGGCTGTTCACGATCTCTATCTTAGTGATTTCGACCTTCACGCTGTGCGCACTGATGTCCTGCAGTGTTCCTGTATAACCGCTTGCTTGATCTGTCACAAAACGTGCTCTCAGGTATTTCCCTGACAGAGTATCGGTAACGGCATATGTATCGGTACTCGTTGTGCCGTTCATGTTCGTTTTATGTACTTCCGTCCATGTCTCCGCATCCGATGTTTCCGCACTTTCCCAATACAGAGTACCTTGCTTCGTATTCGTATCGCTCAGTGTTGCCGTCATCGTATTTCCAATGTCATAATCACCGCTCAGCCTCAACGTTCCTTTATTCTTCCCATGCACTGTTGTGATCGTATTGCTTTCTTTTACACTGTTTAGATCCGTTTCATAAACAGTATACTTTGTATTCCATTCCAGTCCACTTAACGTATAGCTGCCGTCCCAGTACATTCTCTTCCATCCACTCTCAATTGCTTCTTTATGTGTCTTGGGATTCACTGGTGCTGTTTCACTGCTTTCCTGGACGATATAATAGGTTCCCATCGTCACAGGATAGGTGATCTCTGTTCTTGTTGATGTCGTTGGCTGCCCTGCTGAAATGCTGACGGATGCAGCTGCTGCACGCAGCACAAAACGATTCTGCATATCATCTGCCGATGCAATCAGCTCTCCATTCATTTCATGACTTCTATTGATAGAGCGGACAAGATTTCTATTCCATTCAATATCATTATCCTTCTGTTCCGATGCACGAACACTATCGATCATTGCAGAAAGATTACTCTCAGCTTCCACACGCACGACACTGAGGTCTGCTGCCTTCTGTGCCTGTTCTTTCCATGCAGTCTCTGTTTTTATTTGCGGATAACTGCCTTTTTTCTCTGTGAATGCCTTATTGTTTAATGCTCCCGATGTGATCTCATCCGTGAGATATGGCTGTGCATCCTCATCCTCCAGATCATTGATCTGTGCATCATAGAAACAGTCTGTTCGCTTTCCTTCTGAAAACAGCGTACGCTTTTCCCCGCTCAGTGATGCACTGCTGTAACTGTTTTCTACGTCAGTGTCTTTTCCAAAGCCATATACCGTCTCTCCACTAAGATAACCGGAAACATAGCTGTTCTTGATATCCGCTGACCCTGCAAGCACGAAGCCTGCCACATTTCTACCTTCCACGTTCATCATGACGAAGCTGTTTCGTATCGTCGTATTCTCACTGTTCATGATGACCGCATGATCCTGCTTTACATCGTCTCCTTCTATGTAATAGCCTGTACCATCCAGTATCGAATCACGGCTGGTATCGGCAAGCTGTCCTTTTACCACGATGTTTTTTATTGTTGCGTGATCCAGCACTTCAAAAAGCGAATCTGAACAGCTGATCCTATAGCCCTGCCCATCCAGCGTCCCTTTGAAGGTGACGCCTTTTAAAGGATTCTCTTTCACTTCTATATCCTGTGCCAGAACAAAGCTTCCCTCTGGATCAGAAACGATCTGTTTCAAGTCATCCTCTTTACGCAGGATGATCTCTCCGGATTCTGACATATTGGGAATATCTGATATTTCCAATGTCTTCTCATTCAAGGTATTCCCTTTCATATCCACAGCTGTAAATGTATAAGCACCATTTTTCTTCACATCGAAAACAGCCTGATATACACCATGCTTGATCTCCATCGCATCGATGACCGCTTCCGCTCCGCCACTGACTTTGATCTGGTATGTATCCTTATTTCTGGATAGGATCGTTACCTGATGGATGGATGGGTCTTCTTCAACTTCCATATCCTCAAAGGTATCGACAGTCACAGACTGTTCCCCTACCATAAGATCCTGTTCATCATAGCCGAGCAGATCATACGTGCCGTTTGTATAGACCTCAAAGGTAAGAACACCGTCCACGTTCTTCGTTTCTATGACCTCGTCGTCCTGCTTCAACGTGAATCGCCTGATATTCTCCTTTGGATCTTCGATCTGTATCGTCTGCGCTTCCTTCGTTGCACTGCCCAGCGTGATAACTGCGATATCTGTTTCCGCATGAACGAATGACTGCATCGGCATCTGTGACACGATGACCGTCATCACGACGCATATGATCGCCAGCTTCATTTTCATTCTTTCGATTCTGCTTTTTTCTCTCTGTTTCATACTACACCTCTATCCCTTTGCTTTTTGAATGCGCAAAGCTTTTATTTAAACTTTCTTCCGCTGTCAAGCAGATAGGTATCGACGATCACATCTGCTTCTTCTTTCGTGATCGGTTTTCCTTTGTATATGAAATGCTCCTCCTGTGAACCATCGACGAGATGTATGATCTTCGCTTTCCGATAGTCCATATGTGTATATCCTTTATTCATCGTTTCCTCTGTCATAGTACGCCTCCTTCAGTCGAAGCTGCTCCTTTATCTTTGGATAGCCGCTTCTTGAAACCGGTATCGTATGTCCCCCATACAATCTCAATTCATACCGGCAGATACTCTCTATATAATACCGGCTTGCACAAAAGCTCTTATGTACACGCACGACGAGCTCCGGCTGCTCATCGCTGATGATGGTCTCCACCATCGCCATCTGCAGCTTCGCATAGATATCTCCGTGTGTCGTATGGATCACAGTCTCTTTATTGAATGCCTCCAGATAGATGATCTCTCCGATGAGGATCTTGTGACTGATATTCGCCTTGTCCCTTACACAGATGCTTCCCATGCTTTCGATCTCCTTTTCGATTAGCATCTGCATGTAATGCCTGGTATACTTACCGACAGCATGTGGAAACACTTCCTCTTCCTGCAGATTCTTCAAAGGATTCGATATATGCATATGCTCGATCCGCAATCCTTCCTTCTGTTCCTTCCAGCAGAAGGTGACCCTTTGCTTATCACTAAAGATCTCTCCACTCGATTCATCAGTTGCGCCTACATACTGTCCGACGATCGTACAGCTGTTTCGATCCTGTGTGACACATTCAAATGATTTTGAGAAAAGAGTGATCAACGGAAGATCTCCCAGCCATTCATCCAAGACCTCTAAGATCTTGGTTCTTCCTGCATAGTACTCACTATCACAGGATCCTATCCACAAGCAATTCTCTCCTATATACGTATGCAGGAGATCATCATTGCCACGGTAATGCTCTGTCATGATCTTATCTGTCAGAGCTATACATTCTTCTGTCTTCTTTTTCAGCACGCTGTCCCCTCCATGATAAAAGCAATAAGCTTGCTTCCCATATGCGCCATGGGATCGAACCTTACTTTCATTTCATCTATTCTTTTCACTTCAACTACGCTTCCAGCTGTTCCCAATTTCTTACACTCTCTCTTTCATCAGATATCGATGGGATGTATACGACATAATATGGATTATGTGGTACTGATGATTTTCAAGCATGGAATCTGATCTGGGATTGTGTGACTTTTAAAAGACACGTAAAAAAAAGTCAATCTGAATTGGCTTGCTGGAAGGTATAAATAGGGTGATAAAGTACCGTGTATTTCGTGTTTTTTTGAGGAATTATCAAAATTCTATTTTTACTATGTAATTTTTTTATTTTCTGTAAAAGTTAAGTTTTGTTACAATTCACTCCCGTGAAGAACAGTTCACGAAAATCCATTGCTATTGTAAAATTTAACTGTTAGAATGTGATTGAAATGAGATTTTACAGTCAAACAGAATGGCAAAATCAAAAAGACAAAACTCTTGAAAACGCCTTATTTATCGCATTATATTGATGTTATGAGCAATCAGAATCAACATGAATTTCAGGATATTATATAGCGTTACCACATAATCCATATTATGTGGTATTTTTATCATACCGATCGTATACCTGCCTTACTTATATCATCATTTTTTTGTCAATACGATTGCACCAGATCCATTTTCATCAGTGATTTCTGACATTCCTGTCCACTTGTGATCGTATATACTCTTGTTGTCTCTATACTGGTATGTCCTAGAATATCTGCCAGTCTGACTACATCCTTGTATAATCCATAATACGTCAATGCAAACAGATGTCGCAAATTATGTGGGAAGACCTTCTTGCGATCTACCTTTGCATCTACACATAGTTTCTTCATCGCTGACCAGATATTGCTACGATCCATTGGCTTCCCACTTTTTGTGATGAAGATCGGACCACTCGTGATATTCTCCTCTTTACAATAATTCAACAACATTCTCTTCAGCTTCTTATTGATAAAGATGGTTCTGCTTTTCCCCTTATTGTTCACCATGGCCTGACCTGCTTTCAAGCTTTCCACTGTGATATATTTATGTTCAGAAACACGGATCCCTGTTCCGCAGATTGTCTGGATGAGCATGAATAATCTCTTATTGTTGTGCTTCATAGCAGCATCAAGCAAGCGTTTATATTCTGCCTTACTAAGCTCCCTATCTTCTGAACTGAATACTTTTCTTTGAACCTTATGCAGCTTCAACTTTAGTGTATCAAGCTTCATAAAGGAAAGTAAGCCATTGATGGAGACCAGCATACTGTTGATACTGGTCACCTTATAGGCATCTGATAAGCTTTGCTTGTAGGCGATAAGATTCTCTTTTGTGATGATCTTATTTTCTGGAAGATATTCATAGAAATGCTTGATATCTCTCATATACTTGCTTATCGTTGCCTCACTACGCTCTTCCCCGTATAAATACTTTCTGTATTTCCCCATGATGTTCATATCCAATATTGCCTTTTTCATCACGCATGATCTCCTTCTTTTACATTATTTTCTTATCATATCATGTTGCCTTAGCAGTTTTCATTGGTAATATATGGTTTTCATAATTTAATTTTTAGAAAAAACATACTAATATTTATAAAGACATAATAATAATTCCTTTGAAGTGGCGAATGAATTCAGCTTTCCTAATAGAAATCTTGTTTGAACGTTTATATCATTGTTTGAAAAGATAAAGATAAACTAAACCTCTACATGCTATCCTGTCATACTTTTCAAAGGGTTGTATATTTTTTTGATAATATTTCCCTTATCACCTCGATACAACAAACTATATAAAAAAAGCAGCATGAGCTGCCGGTATCTTCAAAATCAGAAACACATTTTCTCGGGTATTTCCGCATAACTGCAGGGAACGATACGAATATGCTTTGCCATGCATATTTCACGAAATTCCTCACTCAGTCTTCCCCTGCTTCCCTGTATCGTGAGCACTTCCCTTGCATCATCCTCCACATACATATGCTGCAGGGCCAACAGCATCGCCAGCTTGTTATAGGTATGCTGCAGAGAATACCCTGGTTTTATCTGCATATGATGAATATTATCAAAGCCGCTCACACCGTCAAATAAACGAGAGGTAATCAATGCGTACATCATTTCATAATAGCGCCGGTACAGAAAAGCCGCGTTGTATTTGTTCCAGAGCATTTCCTTTGACTGCGGATCCCAGGAATATGCGATATTGTCAATAAAGCGAATACAGCCTACAAAGCAATCATAAGAATAGGCTGCCTTCATCTGCGCCAGCAATGCTTCATGCTGTGTAAAATAATCGGCACAGATACCGAATTTCACAGAGATTGGAAACGATTCCCTGCGCATTGCATCAATAAATGCATGATAGGCAGTGATGGAACAGATATTCTGTGCCTGATACCATGTCTGCTGACAGGGATATGTCGCCCTAACCTCTTTATATAAGGAAGCACACTCAAGAAACATACTGGAAGGCTCCAGAATTACCAGCTCCGATTGCTTTGCCTTCTGCGCCTGCCTTACAAAAGCATCCAGCACAGCCTTTTGATAACGCCCCTTTAATATGATATGTCCATCCATACATACACTCCTTTTCATGAAAAAACTCAGTCCTCCTGAGTTCTAATAACGAATTTTTTTGATTCTCCCAAAGCCGATGGTTCCCGGTCCGGTATGTGACATGATGACAGACTTGAAAATACGCTGTTCAACCGGTCTTCCACAAGCCTCCTGCAGTGCTGCCTTTAGCTCATCACTGACCGTTCGATTATAGGCATCAATAATCATCCAGTCATATTCCTCAGGATCGATATCCTTTAAAACAACCTCGATGCCTTCCTTATAAGCTTTTTTCAGCGTGCGTACCTTATCGACCAGATCGATTGCCCCATGCTCTACCTTCAGCAGCGGCTGTATCTTTAACAGACCTGCCAGCGCGGCTGCAGCCGGAGAAATACGTCCGCCGTTTTTTAATGCGGTCAGCGTTTCCGGAATCAGGATTGCAAACAGCTCTCCCTCCTGCTCAATCTTTTCTTTTGCCTGTGCACACGTATATCCCTTTTCAAACATATCGCGAGCGGTTAACAGCATATGAACAACCGGATAGCACACGAAATCAGAATTCAAAACAAACACGCGATTTTGATATGGCGCTTGATCCGCTATTCCCATAGCAACGCGGCAGGTGCCGGACAACGCCTTCGTCAGCGGTATGTAAAATACTTCATCGTAGCTTTCCAGCAGCGCATCCCACATACGGGTCATATTACCGATAATCGGCTGTGCTGTTTTAACACTTTTGTTCTGACCAAGTGCTTCGATAATGTCCTGATCAGAAATTGTTTCTTCCTCGATAAACTCTTTTCCATTTATGGTAATGGGCATTCGTAAAACATGTATCCCAAGCTTTTCAGCCTCTTCTTTGGTGATATCTGCGCTGGAATCGCACATCAATGCTATTTTTTTCATGGAATCACTCCTTAAAAGGCATTATAACATTTCTACAAAAAAATTCAATAAAAGTATTTACAAAACATAATGAATAGGCTATAATATAACTCGCCTGATAAAAGTCAGGAACGCTATGGCGGTTGTGGTGAAGTGGTTAACACAACGGATTGTGGCTCCGTCATTCGTGGGTTCGATTCCCATCAGCCGCCCCATAGAAAACAAACAGGAAGTCATTCGACTTCTTTTTTTATATTTCCTAAGTGAGCCGCTGACATTGCGGGTTCCCCTACGATAAGGGGCCTACAATCAAAACGGGAAAGCATGGGATATAACAGTCAGCTTGTAAATGGTCCTGTATCAGAATCACAGCTCTACATGGAAATTCTTTTCACAGAAAAGATTCATACTTTTACAGAAAACGTGTTACAATAAATATAAATAAAAGGAGGCATTTTTTATGAATACCATCAGTGAAGATATTAAGAAAATTATGCTGGCAGGCATTGGGGCAGTTGCCACTACCGCAGAAAAATCAAAGGACGTAATTGATGCTCTGGTGAAAAAAGGTGAATTAACAGTTGAACAGGGTAAAATTTTGAATGAGGAGCTGAAGCACGATCTCAAAGAAAAGCTGAGAACACCGGCGGATACGGGGCAAATCAGCAAGGATCTGGAAAAGGTCAGCAAGGACGATCTCGCAATGTTAAAGGCCCGTATTGAAGAACTCGAAAAAGGCATGGAGAATGAGCAATCCGAATGAAGCGAAAACGCTGAGCAGTAAACGCCGGCTTGCTCAGATTCTGGGGATTCTGAAAAAGCATCACATCACCAAGGGAGTAGACCCTGTTAAATTTCGGGAAATTTTGGAAGATCTGGGTCCTACCTTCGTCAAAATCGGACAAATCATGGCAAGCCGGCAGGACATGTTCAGTGAACGCTATTGCAAGGAGCTAGTAAAGCTGCGGGATAATGTCGCACCGCTCCCCTTTGAAGAGGTACAGCGTGTCATAGAGGAGGAATACGGCTGTCCCATGCAGGAGGTATTCTCCAGCTTTGAGCGAATACCGCTGGGCTCCGCATCCATTGCGCAGGTGCATAAAGCCTCCCTGCTGGATGGAAGAGAAATCGTTGTCAAGGTACAGCGCCCCTATATCTATGAGATGATGGAACGCGATATTTCTTTGATCCGAAGAGCTGGAAAGCTGCTGCGCCTGAGTGAGGTGCTGGGAAGCGTCATCGACATCAATATCGTGATGGATGAATTCTGGTTTACCGCAAAGCAGGAAATGGATTTTCTGAATGAGGCGCGCTTTGCCATGGAATTTGCCCGCAATCATCAGGATATCACCTATATCGGGGCACCGCAGATTGAACAGGCCTACACGACAAGCCGGGTGCTGGTCATGGAATACATTGACGGCATCGTAATCGATGATAGAAAAACACTGGAGGAAGGCGGCTATGATCATCGCGAAATCGCCTCCAAGCTGGCAGAGAACTACATCAAGCAGATCGTGGATGACGGTTTTTTCCATGCGGATCCGCATCCGGGAAATCTACGCATACGGGAAGGAAAGATTATCTGGATAGACTTTGGTATGATGGGAACACTGCAGCGCAGTGACAAGGATCTTATGAAAAAGGCAGTGCAGGCCATTGGAAGCAATGATACCGAGCTGATGGTCGATGTCATTCTGACGCTTGGTGTTCATGACGGCCGGGTTGACTACACACTGTTTTATGATGATATGGAAACCTTCATGAAGAAATATATCCATATGGATCTCAACGAAATCAATCTGGGCGAAGCGATTCAGGAAGTCTTTACCATTGCACATAAGCACCGTATTTCCATGCCCAAAGGCATCAGCATGCTGGCAAGAGGACTTGTGACCATGGAAAGCACAATGACACTGCTGGATCCAAAGACAAATATCATTCAGATAGCGGCAGCCCATGTCAGTGAGCATTTATTCAAAAAGCTGGATGCCAAAAAGGAAGCCGTCAATGCAGGAAAAAAGCTCTATGAGGCCGGAAAGCGCACACTGGATATCCCCATTCAGTTCAGTGAGCTCATGCGGATGGTCACCAAGGGACGCATCAAGCTGAATCTGGAAATCATGGATTCCAGCGTACCCTTAAAAACCATCAATCACATGGTCAATAAGCTTGTTGTCGGAATTGTATCCTGCGGTCTGCTCATGGCAAGCTCCCTGATTTGTACAACCGATATGACACCCAAGGTGCTCGGCATACCTGCCATTGGTTTTATCGGTTATATGACCGCTGTCTTTCTAGGCATGTGGCTGCTGTATACCGTGTTAAAGGACAAGCGCCGATAAGCATTGAAAAACAGTCGTCACGTGGAAAGGTACTTTCTTACCGTAAGGTACAAGTATAGAAACGCAAAAAAGAAGAAATACATTCCTATACTATGAGGAGCTTATTTCTTCTTTCTTTTTTTATTGCTTCATCAATCCCCGAATGAAAAGGAACCATGCTTATGACAGCCTTTTTTGATGGTACATGACTGCTGTCTTGAAACACGTAGTATACAAGTCTTGCTTCTATACTGCGCTTTTTGCTCGTGCATACAGCTGCCTCTGCTATTTGAGAAAACCACTGCAGTGCGATAAATGAAAAGCAATTTCCTATAGGAATCGTGTAGCATTTGCTTGCCTTTGCTTCTATCTCCTACCTGATTTTCCGATACAGCTTCCAACGCTTTCTTTATATGCTTTATCACGCAGCGGTCAAGACTGCAGCCGTATGTTACCAGACACTGCCCACTGCTTGTAATGTCCATAGAATACAAGAGAACTTAAACGCATTATCGTCAGGATCCTTTGCATTCCCATGCCGTCCTCCATTACGAATTCTATGTTAGAATATATCTTTATTTATATCAAAACAGCCTCTTTCAGAACCCTTCCGATGGCATCGTGAATAACCAGATCAGCCCTTTGATCCATCGCTGTCTCTTCTTTGTTAATCAGAATCAGCTTTCGTCCGTGAAAATACTGAAGCAATCCGGCTGCCGGATAAACAACCAGAGAGGTTCCGCCCACAATGAGAACATCCGCCTGAGAAAGGTAGGAGATTGCCTCCTCCATAACATGCATGTCAAGGCTTTCTCCATACAATACAACGTCCGGCTTGAGGATACCGTTACAGATCGGACAACGCGGCACCTGATCCTTCTGCTTCAGCATTGCCTGCAAATCATAGGCTGCGTGACAACGCTGACAGTGGTTGCGATGAATACTGCCATGCAGCTCCAAAACCTTATGACTGCCCGCCTTCTGATGCAGTCCGTCGATGTTCTGTGTAATAACCGCCTTTAATTTTCCCATCCTTTCCAGCTTTGCCAAGGCCATATGCGCATCGTTAGGCTGTGCCTGCTCATAGACCATTTCATGGAAATAGAAATCATAGAACTGCTCTGGATGCTCATGAAAGAAGTCGCTGCTGATCATCGTTTCCGCACGATAGGGATAGGTCTTCTTACTGTAGATACCGCTCTGTGATCGAAAATCCGGAATATTGCTTTCCGTACTGACACCGGCACCACCGAAAAAGACAATATGATCACTCTGTGTCAGTATTTCCTTTACTTCATCATACATATGCTTACACCTGCTTTCTAATCTGTATTTGACTGCCTGTCCTGCTCTTCTTTACAAGAATGCCGGCCGGTATATTTTCCTTCAGCAATTCGACATGGGAAATGATGCCGACATAGCCGCGGCTGCTGCTCATAATCTGCAATACGGCCAGTGCATCTGCAATGCTGTGTTCATCGAGCGTTCCAAAGCCCTCATCGATAAACATGGTATCCAGCTGAATACCGCCGTTTCTAGCCTGCACAACGGCAGATAATGCCAGTGACAGTGCAAGCGAAACCAAAAATTTTTCACCGCCGCTCAGAGAAACGACACTGCGGGTATTGCAGGTATAGCTGTCATAAATGGAAAGCTCAAGACCGTATTTTCGTGTCCTGCCACTCGCCTCATCACTGCGGAAAATCTGATAGCGCCCATTGTGCACTAGCTTTAGCAGCTGATTGGCCTGCTGGGTGATACTGCCGAGCATGATGCCCAGCACATAGCGTTCAATTCCCATACCGCTATCGCCACGCATCGCCCTGACAAAATGGGACAGCTCCACAAAGGCAGGCTCTTTGCGATCCAGCTCCTGCTGTATTTGTTGAATCGAGGCCTGCACCTGCGCATACATCGTCTCATGCGTCGTGATGTCCGCAAGCCTTAAACGCAGCTGCTCCTCCTGCTGCTGCAGCTGCTCCTGCTGCGCGAGCAATTCCTCCAGATTCTTTTCAGGAATCGCTTCACAGCGCTGCTGAAGATCCTGTATCCTTGTTTTCAGCTGTTCCTTTTTCAGTGCATATTCCTGCAGCTGCTGTTCCCGTTTTTGCAGATTCTTTTGCTGCAGGCGCTGCATTTCCTCTTCCTGAATGCTGTTTTGTGCCACTGCCTGCCAGGACAGCTCCGCCGCCTGCAATGCCTGCTGTGCCTGCTGTTCTTCTATTTGCGCGTGCTCACAATCCCGCTGCTGCTGCGCCAGATTGATTTCCAGCTGTCGAAGCCTTGCTTCCTGCTTCGCCCCCTGTGCGGCTGCAAGCGCATGCTCCTGCTGCAGCTGCTGTACATACTCCATAAGTGCTTGCGTATTGCGCAGCTGCTGCGGGATGCTGTCCTGTAATACGGCTTTCTGCTGATCGTTCAGCAAAATCTCCGTATGCAGCGCCTGCTGTTTTTGCTGCAGCTGCTGCCATACAGCCTCCTGTTCCTGCTGCTCCTGCTGTAGATGCTCCAGCTGCTGCAAAAGCTCCTGCAGGATTTTGTTCTGCTGCTCTGCATATTGCTGCTTCTGCTGCAGCATAGAAAATTCTGTCTGGGAAAACGGCTGCTGCAAAAGCGTCTGTATAGCCTGCATATGCTCCTGCATAGATGCATTCCTCATTTGTATGGACAAATGCACATGCTCCTTTTGCTTCTGGATACCCTGATATGCTTCCTTTTCCTGATCCAGCTGCTCCTGCAGCTGCTGTAGCTGTACTACGTCCTGATATGCCGCCTCTGCTTCAGCGAGTGCTGGATGCGTTGTGCTTCCACATACAGGACAGGGCTCGTGTTCCTGCAACGATGCTGCAAGCTGTGCCGCGCTATTTTTCAGGTAGACACGCATTGCATCATCATAGGCCCTCTGCAATGGCTCCAGCTGCTTTGCCAGCGTCTTTTCCTGCTCTAACAGCGCTTTTTCTCTCGCTTCCTCCATCTTCAGCTTATCATAAAGCAGGATTCGTTGCTGTTCATGGTAATCCGCCTGCTTCCACACTGCAAAGCGCTGCGCAATGTCCTGCAGCCCATCCAGCTGTTGCCGGGTTTCCTCTATCCTGTTTTGCAGCTGCTTGATCGCGCTTTTCAGCTTGTCGCATTGCACTTGCTTCTGTTCCAGCTGTCGCTGCTGGTTTTCCTGCTTCTGCTCCAGGTCACGCTCCTTTACAAGCAGCTGCTGCAGCTGTTCAACAAACGGTTGCAGCTCCCTTGCTTCATGCAGCTGCTGCTGCATGCGCTGCTCCTGCTCCCTGTATTCCTGCAGCTGCTTCTGCCACAGGGGAGCCTCCTGCTTCTGCTGCTGCAAATGCTTGTGCTGCTTTGCAACAGCCAGCCGATTGTCGACGCGCTGCTTCCATATACTGCGGCATTGCTGTAACGTATTCCATTGTGGCAGCACCTTTGTCAGTTCCTTCTGCCGTTCCAGAAAAGCGGCCAGCTGCCTCATCTCTTCCTCCTGCTTCAGCAGCTGCTCCCCTGTCTGCTGTGCCTGCTGCAAAAGCGTCAGCTGTTCCCTTCTCAGCCTTTGCTGTGCTGTATCCTGCTTGTTTTGTTCCAGCAGCTGCTGCTTCTGCTTCAAATCCTGCTCCAGTGTTCTGCGCGTGGCATCGGCCTGCTTCAGCCACGCTGTAATTTCCTCAGGACTCTGCATATCTATCCCGCTCAGCAGGGCATCCCTACGCTGCTTTTTCATATCCAGCTGCTCCCGCTGCTGCTTCATGGTATCGCTGAGCACCTGATTGATGCCGGTCCAGCGCTCCATCTGAAACAGCGTTTTCAATATCTCCTGCTTTTCTTCACTCTTGCTTGTCAACAGCTGTTCAAACTTCCCCTGCGGCAGGATCATAACCTGTACGAACTGCGCATAATTCAGCCCCAACAGCTCCACCGCCTTTTCTTCAACGTTTTTCAGCTTCGGGTTTTCAAAGAAAGGCACAAACTCGCCGTCCACGATTTCTCCGGCATCAATTTTCAGCTGTGGCGTCAGCTCCTGATTCCGCTTCTTTCGCATCGTGATCGTTCGCACGAACCGATAGGTACGCTGATGCAGCTGAAATTGAAAATCAACGATGGTCGCATCCTGCGCCTCAGCAAAACGGGAACGCATACTGTACAGATCCTCCCGCTGGGAACCGCTGCTTTTCCCATACAGCGCATAGGTCATCGCATCGAGCAGCATTGTCTTTCCACTGCCCGTCTCTCCCTGAATGAGGAACAGATGCTGTTCATCAAACACATGAAAATTGATGCACTGCGGCTTCACATAGGGTCCGAAGGCCTGCAGCTTCAATCGCTCAGGTCGCATACATTTCCTCTCCCTCCTGCTGTTTCTGTGCCTGCAAAAACAGCTGCTTTGCTGCTTCACTCAGCGTTTCACCATAATAATCCTGAAAGAACTGCTGTACGATATCCAAATCCGATATGGTCTCTAAATCCTGCAGGCGTATGGTAATATTCGTCTGCTCCTGCTCCATGCTTTTCCCACTCAGCTGCAGAAGATTCTCATAGCCCTGTCGGAAATAATCCAGCATTTCGTAGGATACCGGTAAATCTGTAACTTCAATTTTTACATATGTGTTATTGGACACTGCCTGCTGCAGCATTGTATCCTTCAATTCCGCATAGCTTCCCTTCAGCACCTGCAGGGGATGCAGGGGCAGGATATCCCGTTTTGATACGGTATCCGTCTGACTGTCATAAATCAGCACGCCCTTGCGCTGCGCAGCCTCTGAAAAGGAATACGGCAGTGGGGATCCGCTATACCATACACGTCCGCCAGCATGCTGACGGCGATGCAGATGTCCCATCGCCACATAGGAAAATCCGTCAAATATATGGGAAGGTACCAGATCCGCTCCGCCTACCTGCGCAAACCGATCACTTTCACATACCTCGGCATTTGCCAAAAAGGCATGCGCCATGGCGATATGACGATACGCTGGATCTGCCGTAGAAAGAATCTCCTCACAAATACAGGAAAAAGCCTCAGCCTGTGATTGCACATCCCTTCGATATACCGTTCTTACCTGCTCCACATGAAAATACGGAATCGGATAAATGATGCAATCATCCAACCGAATTCCCTCTACTTTTTCCTTCAGACTGCCAATGATGTGCAGTCCCATTCCCTGCAGCAGTCTTGACAGGGATGCAAGACGGGTTGCTGAATCATGATTTCCGGCAATGACAATCACCTTTTTCTTTAGCTCCATGCAAAGCATATACATGATATCATCGTATAATTCGATAGCCTCTTTACTGGCCAGAAGCGTATCATACACATCTCCTGCCACCAGCAGTGCATCGATGCTTTCCTCCTCAACAATCGTCCTCAGCTGCTGCTTGAACCAACGCTGATCCTCCAGCAGCGACAGCTTATATAAATCCATTCCCAGATGCCAGTCGGCCGTATGTAATATTCTCATTCCATTCCTCCTTACCTGAAAACAGGGCAGATTCCTCTGCCCTACTCCTCTGATCCTTCCACTGCCTGTCCTTTTTCTGCCTGAAAATCCTTACTGTACTGTATATCCTTAAAGGACCAGCGGACATCAAACTGCTGATAGGTGACCACTGTTTCCGGCCAGTTAATCTGATAGGTCGTTTCCGCAAACACACTGCCATCCCTGGTTTTGGTCTTTGTCCCGATATATTTGATTTCTCCGCTGACAATGCTGGCATCCGTTATGAAAATGCTCGGCACTTCAACAGGATGTGCTTTATCATATTGATAGTTCAGCATTATCTGGGTAGCATGATCAAGCTGCTTTACACGTTGCTCCATGCTGACTACATAATTGACAAAAACCTTGGTCGTTTTTTCTACGGTCTTTCCATTTGATAAATTCAGAATCAGACGCAGCACATTTTCTCCGGTTGCGTAATTGTAGGCATCCTTTGATATCTGATAGCTGCTGTAGTCCGATACATTATCTACATACGTATTGTTGATGTACAATTCTACACTGCTGATTGTGGAAGTATGCTTTTCATAGCTCCAGGAGACATCGATATATCGCAAATCCTTTCGATACTCTCCCTCAAACTGCGTGATTTCCGCTGTTGTCTTTGCAGGTGCAGGGTCGGGCGTTGTCACCGCCGGCTTTGCCGGTTCCTGCTGCGCTTGCGTATTTACAAAGATATAGACGGATAAGGCAATGATAATCAACAGTATGACAGTCAGCAAGAAAACAAAGAAGCCGTTCTTTTTCAGATATGTCTTAATGTTTTTCATATGCCCTCCTTATGTACTCTCTATTATACTGTTTTCCATAGTAGAAAGCCACTGATTTTTGTCATAATCATGGAAAATCACATCATTTTACACAAAGAAAACACTTACAAATTCTTTTTATCAACGGACATGGAAATAAAAAAGATATAGAATACGAATCATCATCCGCATCTATATCTCCATTCCTTTATCCGTTTACCGGTACCAGAGGTACAACGATTCCGTCGTATTTCTCCTCGATGAATGTCTTTACATCCTCGCTATTCAATACCGCAATCAAATCCTTGATTTTTTCATCATCCTTGTGTGCTGTCTGCACTGCTATGATATTGGCGTAGGTCTGTGCAGCCTCACTATCCTTGGATTCGGTTACCAGCACCTTATCACTGATTTTTGCATTCAACGCATTGTTTCCGTTTACAACTGCAAAATCAACATCCGGAAGACTTGTCGCACAGGTTTCTGCCTGCATTTCAATGATTTCAACCTTTTTATTGTATGCTTCGATATCCTGCTTCGTCGCATCCACACCCTTGCCCTTTTTCAGAGTGATAATACCGTTATCGGCAAGCAGCTTCAGCGCACGTCCACCATTGGTAGGATCATTCGGCACGGAAATTTTCTGCCCGTCAGCAACCTCCTTCAATGATGAATGATTGTCGGAATAAATTCCCAGCGGTTCAAAATGCACTGCAAACACACTTGTGATTTTGTCAGAGACATTTGCCTTCTTTGCCCAGTCATCCAGATATGGCTTATGCTGGAAGAAATTCGCATCCAGCTCATCATCAACCAGTGCCTGATTCGGTTTTACATAATCTGTGAATTCCTCGATTTCAACCTTGTAGCCCTTCTTTTCCAATGCCGGCTTTACGTGCTTCAGAATTTCCGCATGCGGCGTTACGCTCGCACCGATGCGAATCGTCTTATCCTCTTTTTCACTCTTGGCATCATCGCCCTTTGCACCACAGCCTGCCAGCAGTGCAATCGTACATAACCCAACTGCTAATGTTTTTAATTTCATGTTCTTTCCCTCATCTTTCTATATAGTTTTATTGCGGAGCCTGTGTATCGGCATATGCTCTGCATTGCATACGCGGATGCGGCTCTTGGTTTATATGTGTCGAATCTGTGAGCTGCACATTCGACAGATCCGGCAATTCTGCTTCAGCATGTGCTTCACACACGTCCCTCCCTTACTGTATCAATGCGTGGTTTTGCGAATCGCAAAATTCCCGATTCCCTGAATGAGTGAGGTGATCAGCAGCAGTACGACCACACTCACATAAATAACATCAAACTGGAAGGAATTATAGCCATAACGGATACAGAAATCACCCAGACCACCGCCACCGACAGCGCCTACCATGGCAATATAGCCAATCAGCGTAATCAGCGTAATCGTCGTTGCGCGGATAATGCCCGGTACACTTTCCTTCAGATATACGCGGAAGATAATTTCCAGCGGAGAACAGCCCATTGCCTGACTCGCCTCAATCAATCCGTTATCCACTTCGGATAACGCACTTTCAATCTGTCTTGCGACAAAGGGGATGGCACCTACAGCCAGAGGAAGCATGGCCCCCTTTAAGCCGATGGTCGTTCCGACGATAGCGCGCGTCATTGGTGCTATCAGAAAAATCAGTACGATAAAGGGAATCGCCCGGAAGAAATCAATGACCTTTCCGATCAGGAAATAAAGAATCACATTTTCCAGTATGCCCTCCTTTTTCGTCACGACCATAATGACACCGAACAGGGTGCCGATCAATAAGGAAATCACTCCGACGATGCCCAGCATGATGAAGGTTTCCAGAATCGCTGTCCAGAAATCCGGCAGCTTATCCATGATATTCGGTATGAATCGATTCAAAAATTCTAGCATGATTTCATCACCTCCACGCCTACTTCATGCTCCTTCAGATAGGCAAGTGCCTGATCGATATGCGCGTTTTCTCCGCTTAAAATGACAATCAAATCACCAAGCGGTGTATTCTTGACAATCTCCACATTTCCAAAAATGATATTGGTATCCACCAGAAACTTTCTGGATATTTCCGAAATCAATGCCTTGCTGGTGCTGACGGAATCATAGTTCAGCTTTACCATGCGCTGTCCCTTTTCCAGCCTTGTTACACTGGCTCCGGTATCGAGCATTTCCTGCACACGATGAGCATTGCTGGTTGAAGCGATGAAATTGCGTGTTACCTCTGCCTGCGGCTTTGAGAAGATATCAATGATGCTTCCCTCCTCCACTACATATCCGTTTTCCATAACCGCCACACGGTCACAGATTTCCTTGATTACCGCCATTTCATGCGTAATCAATACAATGGTGATGCCCAGCTCCTCGTTTACCTTTTTCAACAGCTTCAAAATACTTTTGGTTGTCTGTGGATCCAGCGCACTGGTTGCTTCATCACACAGCAGCACCTTGGGATCATTCGCCAGCGCACGCGCAATAGCAACACGCTGCTTCTGTCCTCCGCTGAGCTGTGATGGATAGGCATCCACCTTATCACCAAGATCCACCAGCTCCAGCAATCTGCGTATTTTCTGATCCGTCTCCGCCTTGCTCAACCCGCTTCCCTTCAATGGAAACGCGATATTCTGATAGACTGTACGGCTGCGCATCAGATTGAAATGCTGAAAAATCATTCCGATTTTCTTGCGCATAGCTCTTAATTCCTTATCCTTCATTTTCGTGATATCCTGTTCATCAATCACGACTGCTCCCCTGCTCGGGCGCTCCAACAGATTGATGCAGCGCACCAGTGTTGATTTTCCGGCACCGCTAAAGCCGATAATCCCATAGATTTCCTTATCCTGTATCGTCAGTGTAACATCCTGCACGGCATGTACATTGCCCGCCTTGCTGTCGAATGTTTTACTGACATGCTCTAATCTGATCATGTCCTCTTCCTCCTGCATATAAAAAAGCCTTCATCCCATAGGACGAAAGCTGCATTTCGTGTTACCACCTAAGTTTATTTCCACCTCACGGTGAAAACCTCATCAAGTACGCTTTCCTGAAGGAAAGTTATACCCTATCGCTGTAACGGGCGAACACGTCGCAGCCTACCTTGTTCGACTGCGCGACTCCAAGACCATTTTCAGCAGTTCCTCTTTATTTCCTCTCACCAAACGGAAACTCTCTGCAAAAGCCTACCTGCCTACTCTTCTTTTCTACGTCATTGTTTATCTGCCCATTATGTTACTTTATTTTAATCAAATCGTCAAGTCTTTTTCTCTTTTTTTCTTTTTATGAAACTTTTTCCTGTAAATCAGCCGATTTTATATTTCAGCTTATAGGTCTTTCCTTCACTTTCATCATCAAAATATTCCGTGTAGCTCAGCATGATTTTCTTCGCGGAGGATGAAATGATAAATACCAGACAGCCGCTGATTTCCTCCTGCGGCTTCAGTGCATATTCATCCGGCAGCTGATTACGGATTCCAAAGTTATCCTCAGCCTCAAACGGTCCCTCATTATCAAAGGTAATCATGAAGTCATCCTTATACATGGTTAGGATCTCATTGGTTATATTTCGTATCGTTACATGCAGCATGAGAAATCGGGCACCGTCATCGACGATAAAATCCTTCAGCTCCTTTTCACACAGCTCGATCCGCTGCAGCTTGCATGTAAAAAAAATGGTCTGAAATTCATTGATCATCGCCTGATTCGGACAATAATCCGACGTCAGAAGAATATTATGTTTCTGTTGTTCATGTTGAATGATTTCCATTGTTTTCACCTCTCTACCATACTATATGATAGGAGTATGGAAAACTGTCGAATTTCCTCATGAAATAAGAATATTTGGAAATACACGAATGCCTTTTTTTATGACTTGTGTCAGGTGCTGGCTGCCCAGCGTATGAAAGAGTGCATGAATATCCTCGTAAGCAAACAATAGAATATCCGCCTGTGCATTTCGCCGGATATGTCCTAGCCCGCTGCAATGCAGAGCTCTTGCAGGCCATACAGTCAGTGCCTGCAGCAGCGTCCATGCATCATAGACCTCTGCCATCCCCAACAGCTGTGCCGCACGCAGCTGATCCTGAATCGCATACTTGCCGGCAGCACTGATACAAAAGCGGTGCATGCGCCTGCTGCTTTTCCGAAAAAGATCTGCATACGGATAAAGAACCGCTATGCCATCAGCAGCTGCATCAAGAATCTCAAAGCAGGGCTGCTCACAAAGGGATGGTGCACCACCACCTCCGCAGGCAAGTGTCAGCGTACCGTTTCGCATATACGCCATTCCCTCCTCCAGCTGTCTGCGCAAACCATCGCGTGTTGAGGCTGCGCTCAGCTGGGCCGCTACCTCAATAAATCCAGGAACCGCAATATGCCCTCTGCCATCCAGAATCCGGGTATCCTTATCGGCATATTCCTGCCAGCTGCCGCATCCGACCGCCAGGATCCGCTCATGGTGGATGGCGATAAAGGCATGCTGAAAAACAAGCGGATGCTTGTTGACTGAGTCCATCGTATAGATCTTTTCCAGATTTATGATTAACAGTGTTGCTTGTTTCTTCACATACATCCCTCACAGTGGCTTCTCTTATTATACGTCAAAAAGCGCCGGATGGGAAAAGAATTATGGTATAATTGAAACAGAAAGGGTGAAAATTATGCTGGATTGGCTGAAACATCTGTTAAAAAAAGAAGAGCTGCCATCTGCCGTACAAAAGCCTGTAATTATCACGATACACGGCTATGGCAGAAGACGCAAACATGAATTTGATAATTTCGCCGCCTGGGGAAAACAGGACGGCTTTGATATCGTACAATTTGACATGTATGATCTGTTTGATGAGCAGGATCACGACTGGATGCAATGGGTCTCCAGAGCGAAGGAGGTCGTAGATTCTTATAGAGACAGCGGCAGAGACATCTATCTTGCGGGATTTTCGATGGGTGGTGTGATTGCTTCCTATCTGGCTGTTGTATGCCCGGTGAAGCGCCTGCTATTACTGGCTCCCGCATTCAGCTATATGAATGTTGATATGATTACCGGCGTCCTGACAAAATCTGCATCCTCGCTCATGGGAAATGAAAAGAAAGAGGAAATCCAGCTTCCGCGTGCCTTTTACGGCGCCTTTACAGAGCTGGTAAAAAACCTGAAGAAATATATCGGCTTTGTGGAGTGTCCCGTCTTTATGATACATGGGGATATGGATGAGGTCATTTCCGTAAAAAGCTCTCTGTGGGCTTATAATAAGATTGCGCACAGCCGTAAAAAGCTGATTCTGCTGCACGAAGGGCACCACCGGCTGCTGATGGATGACAAGGTCAGCTGGACATGCTATCAAAATATGAGAATGTTTTTCGAGGGCGTCCTTCTACCGGATAACGAACCGGTCATGGCAGAGGATATCATGCCACTTTTACTGGAGGAGAAAAAACGCAGAGAGCGTGAAAAACAGCCGCAGGAGCCGGTATCGAACCCTCTTCATGAAGATGCTGAAAAACAGAATACCGACAACTGCTAAGCACGTGGCGGTGCAAACGTACAGCCTGCATCAGGGTTGTTAAGACGTTGGCTCCTTCGCTATTCCTTCCATGACACAATACAGATATCACAGGCAGATAGGGGTTTTTGCGCTTCTGCCTGCATACAAAAGGAGTGTTATTAGCCACTGCTTCCTAAGCGGTGAGAAAACACTCCTTGGTATATTTAAGTTACTCATATAATGAGTAATAAATTTAATATACCAGTTCTCCTTTCCACCTGAATTATTTGGTATCACTTCAGGTTGTGATAAAATGTGTAATTGTGAATGTGGATTTGTGTCA
>NZ_JANGCA010000060.1:0-21666 GCF_024463855.1 Clostridium sp. DFI.1.208
CGGACAATTATAATATCTGATATTATATCTGTCAATAAAAAGTTTTTTTCTCGTTTATCCAAATACAATAATTTGCAAGCAGGTAAACACAGGTTATTTCTTAATATCCTTTTGTTTGGGAAACTCCTGTTTCCCATCGAGATACGCTTCTTCCAGACACGCCTAATTGTTCTTGGGTAAGATTTTGTTCTTTACGAAGCTCTTTTAGAAAACTCCCAACTTTTTGCTGTTCCATTCGCTTCCTCCTTTCATCGATAGATTAGCTCATTTCATCTGTAAACAACACGACATAAAGTGAGAAATGCCGTATTTATAAGGATTAGACATATATGTCTAGTTTATTTCAATTAAGAAAATTCAAATTTGTCGCTTTCTTCATATCCACATTATAACAGTTCCATATATCCGCCACAATAAAAATCAGCATACCCTTAGCATTTTTCTATGGAACAAAAATGCACACTTTTTCTTTCTTCCTCTTGATTACCCCACAACAGAAAAGAAAAAGCTTTTTCTTTGCTGTATCTTCCATGCAAGAGGAAATTAAAGACCTCTGTTCCATTTCGCCTTTAGATAATCTTCATAATCTCCCTCATTAAAATCTAATTGTGGCGAAGTGTCGGGAATGTTGTTTCTGTTGTCTATATCTGCAAGCTGACGGAATATCCAATCATCATAAGGGTCATGGTATTTATACTCTTTGGGCTGTTCTCTGTATCGGTCTAACCCTCGCATTTCCTTATGTACTTTTATCATTCGTTCCAGTTTTTGACGTTGTATCAACTGCTTGATTTCCATAAGTTCTTCCAACTCCGTAACCTCATTGGTAATGTAGTTATGGATATACTGTATGAGTTTATATGCCTTGTAAAATCTGCATTCTTTTTCATCATTGAAAAACTCATTTTCAGACAGATAATCTAAGGAAACATTAAAGTCTTGTTCCCGTTTGATAATATCCATGATATAGGGCTCGGTGTGGTCGATATACTTCCATTCTCCCGACAATAATTCATTGGGTGTTACTCCCAACACGTCCATTATCTTCTCTAACGTATCAAAGGTAGGATAATTCACGCCACGTTCAATCTTGGAAAGGCTCTGCATATTGATACCGATTTTGTCTGCCAGTTCCTGTTGTTTCATTCCTCTGTGTTTTCTTATGGTCTGTATGTTCTCTCCCAAAAAACTCATTTTCTTTATATAACGTTCCATAACTTAGTATAGCTTCTCCTTTCCCGTCTTTTACGTTCCTTTATAAGCCTATCATACTTATTTTGTTGTAAAAAGTCAAGAAAAATATCTTGACAAGTAATTCTAATGGAGTTATTATCGTGATAGATTGAGTGATTAAGCACGCTAGGGTCAATCACACGCTTGAGTAAGCATAGAAAAGATGTATTTTCATTTTGATAGCATGAATAAGCATGGACTATCAGACCGAAAATAAGGTTTCTGACTGGGGCTGTTCCGTTTAGCCACGAGCCTTACAAGGCTCGTGAGCGTCAAGAACGGATCAGACACAGGAAGAAAGGGAACGCCTTTAGGCGTTTATAAAGGGCGTATATGTAACACCGCCCTGCGCATACATGTCATAGTACCTAGAAACTGTGATAAATAAAGGAAAAAACACGATTTTTACCCCGCAAAAAACGGGAAGTACGAAAGGAGTAATGCACTATAACTACACACAAAAATTTATCCGTTAAGATTGATTACATCAGCATTGTATTTGAAACGGCAACCGCAGAAGATGTAATCATGCACATTTTAGGTTTACCGACTGACATTTTCAATGTTTATCCGGCAAGCATTAAATACAAAACCTATCAAGCACGCTGGCAGATTGGAGATATTTATGTATCGGGGGACGCAAGAAAGACAGAGGACAACCCACAAGGGCTAGGCTGTTATCTCGTTATGACTGGCAGAGGTTGTGATGATATTTTCCGCATTCTTGACAGTAGGAATTATACCTTTGGGGATATGTTCCGACGCTGTGAGCGAAGATACGGACTGGATAACTTCCACTTCACAAGGCTTGATATTGCCATTGATGATAAGAATGAAAAGCCATTCTTTACCATAGAGCAGATAAAGAAGAAATGCGAAAAAGAGGAATTTATCTCTAATAGTGAGGGCTACCACTTTGATGAAAGCAAGTTTGACGATTTCGACACCGCAAAGACTGTTTATATCGGTGCTGGAAAATCTGGATTATCCTACCGCTTTTATGATAAGGATAAGGAAGTCTGTTCAAAACATAATAAGACACTTGATGAAGTCGGCAGTTGGAAACGGACAGAAATGCAACTGCGTGATGATAAGGCTCATGCTTTTGCCATGACATTCAAGGAAAGACCGCTGGAACTTGGAGAACTGGCTTTCGGTCTATTGGCAAACAACCTACGCTTTGTCGTACCAAACAGAAACGAAAGCAATAAGAGCAGGTGGAAAACTTGTCGGTTTTGGGAACGCTTTTTAGGGGCTGTGGAAGTCTTAAAACTGCAAGTACCAAAACAGCAAAATTCCCTTGAGGAAACACAGCAATGGCTCACAGAGGGTGGCGTGATTTCCGCTGTCAAAAGTTTTTATTTCTTAGAAGAACATGACGCATTAGGTGGACTGGAAAAAGTGGGAACTATGCTTGATAAGGCAAGATACAGCAATTCCCTTTCCAGTAAATTAACCGCCCATTTACAGAGGATAAACCGTACCGACCTTATCCCTTATATCCAGTATGACACGAAACATGGGAAAGGGGGTATCTGATGAATAACAACGATATTCCCGTATGGGAAAAATACACCCTTACCATTGAAGAAGCGTCAAAGTATTTCCGTATCGGAGAAAACAAGTTAAGACGATTGGCAGAGGAAAACAAGGACGCTGGCTGGCTCATTATGAATGGCAACCGCATACAGATTAAACGCCGACAGTTTGAACAGGTTATCGACAAATTGGACGCAATCTAATGCAAATGAGCCTTGTATGTGTTATGATGAACACAAGTCATATCAAGGCTCTTTCCAACAAGGAAAGGAGCAGACACCATGAAAGAAAAAAGACGGGATAACAAAGGTCGTATCCTGCATACTGGAGAGAGCCAACGAACAGACGGAAAATACTTATATAAATATGTAGACGCATTTGGAAACACAAAATATGTGTATGCTTGGAGATTGACACCAACAGACCCGACACCAAAGGGAAAGCGGGAAAAACCCTCACTTCGAGAACTGGAACAGCAGATAAGACGGGATATTGAGGACGGTATCGACAGCACAGGCAAGAAAATGACGCTTTGCTAACTCTACGCCAAACAGAACGCACAGAGGGCAAATGTGAAGAAAAGCACACAGAAACAACGGGAACAACTCATGCGGTTATTGAAAGAGGACAAGTTAGGTGCTAGGAGCATTGATACAATCAAACCCTCTGACGCTAAAGAATGGGCGTTACGCATGAAAGACAAAGGCTTTTCCTACAATACCATTAACAATCATAAACGCTCATTAAAAGCGTCATTCTATATCGCCATACAAGACGATTGTGTAAGGAAAAATCCCTTTGATTTCAAGTTAAGTGAAGTCCTAGAAAATGATACCAAAGAGAAAGTCGCATTGACAGAGGAACAAGAACAAGCCTTACTCTCATTTATCAAGACGGACAATGTGTATCACAAGCATTATGATGATGTGCTGATATTATTAAAAACAGGACTTCGTATCTCGGAACTGTGCGGACTGACAGTAGCCGATATTGATTTCAAGAATGAAGTTGTGATAATTGACCACCAGTTACTAAAGAGCAAGGAACAAGGCTATTACATTGAAACGCCTAAAACAAAGAGCGGAATAAGGCAAGTGCCATTAAGCAGAGAAACAATACAGGCATTTCAACGGGTTATGAAAAAACGCCCAAAGGCAGAACCATTTGTGATAGACGGACGGGGCAACTTTCTATTTGTCAATCATAAAGGCAAGCCCAAAGTTGCGATTGATTACAATATGCTTGTTGTCCGTATGGTAAAGAAATACAACAAGTACCATAAGGACAATCCCTTGCCACATATCACACCGCATACGCTACGCCATACGTTCTGCACAAGGCTGGCAAGCAAGAACATGAACCCAAAAGATTTACAGTATATCATGGGACATTCCAACATTAGTATCACAATGAACTGGTACGCTCATGCGTCCATAGATACCGCAAAATCAGAGGTTCAGCGTCTAATTGCATAGAAGTATTTACCACGATTTTAACCACGATTGATAGGGAAAATATAAGAAGATAGACCTAGATATGTGAGGTTTACCACAAAAGCAAAATGCCCGTAGAGACGATAAAATAAGGCTTTGCGGACATTTAAGAAGATATAAAAAGATAGTCAAAAAGACATATATAATTTATATTAAATAACGGTATATGGCTTTGCCTTCTCTTTGATGATCAGCCAGAGTGGGATCTCGACCTCGGTCCCCGAATAAACAATCTATCTTTTAAAATAGAATACGAAACGAGATGTCCGATCACATATATCTATTCATTCATACGTTTTTTCTATATTTTGATCGTTGTAGTTTGGCTTTTGTATATAGTGTTTAGTATTCTAATCTATATCATAGGTTTGATTTTCTTTTTTCAAGTAATGATGTAAAACGACTATACTTTATCTTAGAACTGAGAATAAAGTTTTTAGTATTTTCATCACTTCATAAATTCCACCCTCGAAGAAAAAGTGTCTCAAACGAAAATACTCGCTACAACGACCGGAAAAGCCTTGTAGAAGGCTTTTCTCATTTTTAGATAAAGATTTATATATATCATGACAAAACGATGCTCTGAAGCTTTGAAATAAAGTTTGAAATTAGAATTAAACTATGAATAAAAGTCTATATAAACAAGTCGCGTACGAGCTTGTGTATAGATAAGAGAGCGCTGCTCTGATAGCGTATGGCAATCTATCAGTGCTATCTTCAGACATAAAAAAATAAAGAAAGGAATCATAAAATGGAACTCGACCAGATGATATTCGATGATCTCATCAAATGCTATAAGTCGAAGAACTATCGTTTCGACTTCGTATCAGACGAACTCTTCGTAGATGGATATTCCAAGGGTGTTTATATCCACTTCTCCCCTTTGAACAGGGATGCTTTTCTGAAGTATATAGAGGATACTCCTTTTTTCTTCGACATGGAGCTTCCCATGCAGAAAGACACCTTTCTTGATGCCTACCTGGATTTCATGGATCATGCCTGCACGAAGAAACGCAATACCCGTTATGCGGTCTCCATCACAGTCCTGTATCCGAAGAAGCTCCAGACCATTGAGGAACGGGAACGCTTCATACGTCAGTACGTCCTGCAGCTGTGTGGTCTGAAACAGCCGATCCCTTATTTCGTTGAAAATATCACCATGGGATGCGGCACTTATGCTAGAATAACCATGATAGACAGGATCTATATCGCCAGGACACAATGGATGGTTTACAAGAAGGATGGCTGGTTCGACAGCAGGACCGGAAGATTCGCAAGTGCGGATTGTCCGGAAAGATACAAGGTGTTGAAATATAGAGCCGGTGACTATCGACTGGATAAGGATGGTAACCGTATCCCATCGAAGGCCATCTTCAGCAATTCCCTGCAGAACTTCGTTTACGGGAAAGACATGCAGAGTGGCCGTAATCTGTGGGATGAATTCATTTGGAAGCTGCGTCAAAAGTTCCTGGACACAGTATTGCGAGTGTGTGGTAAGACGGATCATGTCAAGAAAGGAAAACGGCTCCATAAGACGGAATGCAAGCCGGAGTATCATCGCTATGTACGCAGACGCATCGCTGCATTGAATTTCGCAAAACAGACCATCGAATATACGACGAATTATCTATTGAAGAAGTTTTGCGCAGAGGATATCGTATTCACACACTACAATGAAGCGAAAGGCGGACGGACAGAGCATAGCCGGGCTTATAAACAGGTCTTGTCGATCTTTCACAAATACAGGACCAGGTTTCGTAACGGAGTCTTCCATGATGAGACAGGGAATGAACATCAGCTGGACTATTATCACCAGAACGTCTATGAATTAGATCGCAGTATCCAATGCCTGCTGGATCAGTTCTTTACTGATATACAGGCATTGTAAGAAGATGAGGAAAGAATACATGAAACAAGCGAAACTATTATTTTTACTACGGAATGACCTGGCATCCACTTCACAAAGGATCATCATCGAGATCAGCGAGGAAGACCATGAATACTGTATCGGCCATGGAGATGATGACAGGGAATATGTCCTAAAACAAAACGAGCGATACAGAGTCCTTGAGGATCCGCGTGGGATCCGGGTATTCGGAACGGACGAGGATATCTGTCACTATCTGCTGTTCAAATACTGCAGAGATGTTGCAGCGGATGTAGCATATCCTACAGGATGGCTGAAAGAACTGGAAAAACGATTCGAACAGATCCGCTGTGATGACCTTTCCGTATTCTACAATAAAACAAACGAATAGATATACCTTAACACTGCTTCTCATGCGGTGTTTTATTTTCCTCTCTCAGCTTGATCTTTACTGGGAAAAGGACAAAAACGACCTTTAGCTGGCCCAACAAATACAAAAAGCTGAATCAAAAGACTCTGCCGGCATGAGCGCCGGCGGCTACATGGCAACTTGCCATGTAGCTATGGAATACCGCATGCGCCTACACCGTCAATGACCGGGTCGTATTTTCCTATCGGAAAATCTCCACCCTACGTTCCGTTCCTTGACTGCTCCGGTTCATCGCGGTTCGTAGAAAGTGTAAGGTACGTAGCTTCACGATAGAAGGAAAATATAAGGAGGACAGAAACTATGTTGACGGTTCATTTCAAAAACAAGGAAGAGTTTTATGAGCAGATCGCAGATGGGTCCCTGCAGAAGATCATGATGGAATATTTTAATAGATCGGCAGACATGGGGCTTCCGGTCGAGGAAGATACCCTGTTCTATAACTTTGAAGCAGAATTTGAATGTGTATTAGAAAATGGAAAGCGTTGTATCACGGATGAGGAAGTAGCACATCGACATGGGGAGATTGCCGGAAGACTCCACGATGTGATCCGCAGTGTCTGGAGGAGATATCAGAAAAGTGTCCCTATATCGGGAAAAGGTTTCACTCTTACAGAGCTCAGCACGGATATGTGGCGGTTGGTCTGGATAGATTCGGAGATCCCGAAAAAGAAAGCAGAATACCTCTTTTGGAGGCATCAGATCTTCGTATGCAGTGCATTGGGGAATGCCGTCTTCACCTTCCCTCAGAGAGTGAGCTGGAAGGATGTTTGGACCAAGATGGAGACTTCTCAGTTTGCTGATGCCCTATCTATTGGGGATTTCAAAAGTCATATATGGCTTGGAAGTGCTGCATATGATGACATCATAGAACGTTACCGACAGCGATACCGGAAGGCAGATAAGGAGGGACCGATCTCCCTGATAGAATATGAGCGATATCTGCAGTATGCACAAGAGTCCTCATGCCATGAAGAATTCCTCCTGAGGATCGAGCTGGATGAGGAACTGCCCTACCGTTATGACCGGGAGGAACGATGGCTGCGGACAGAATGCGGGATGCGCCTGAACCCAATCGTTGCGTTTTACTTACATGGGCTTCAAGTCTTCTACAAACGTCAGATCGAGGGCAGATATCCGCTAAACGAAGGGAGCTGAATGATATGAAGAAAATATATAACGATGACACACTACTGAAACGAATCAAAAAACAGATCCGTATATGGGAAGCGTATTACAATGAGACCGGTCATTATCGGGAGGAAACGATCTTTCTGGATACCGGCGATACAGCGGTCTATGATCCTTATGTCAGCGAATGTATGCGATTCAAAGTCGATCCAAAAGCTTATTACGGAGAAGAAGCATACCAAGCATGGCTGGAGAACATGAGATCCTATCTAGGCGGTGATGAACTTGGCAAAGAGAATACTTGATGTTTGTTGTGGATCAAAATTATTTTGGTTTCAAAAACACCATCCCGATGTCGTTTATATGGATATCAGGCAAGAACATGGAGATATCCATGGAAAGCATGTCCATGTCGATCCTGATGTGATCGGAGACTTTCGAAATATCCCATATGATGATGGACGATTCGATATGGTCGTATTCGGTCCTCCACATCTTCGCTGGGCCGGGCCGAATTCTATCATGAAGGCTCAGTATGGTCAGCTCAGTGAGACATGGTCGCAGGATATCGCTCAAGGGTTCAAAGAATGTATGAGAGTGTTGAAATCAGGAGGCTTCTTGATTTTCAAATGGAACGAATGTCAGATCAGAGTCAATGAGGTCTTGAAGCTCATGGATACGACGCCTTTATTCGGAAACAGACGTGGTGATACCCATTGGCTCGTATTCACAAAAAAGGAATGTCAAAATGAAGAGATATCATAAGTGGAATATATACAAAAACGTCATCATGCTGAGATACCTGTTCCGTGGATGTGATGGTCTCCGGCAGCACGTCCAAATGATGAGATGGATCCATAACAAAAGACTTACCGAGGTCTTCGATTTCATAGAGGAACACTTCGAAGAGACCTGGACGATGCCGGTCCAAGAGTTTATTGCGGAGAAGAAACATACCAGGTATGATCGAAGAAGATAAAAGACTATCCAGTCGCGAAATACGATGCCATATCTGCAAGGCGGATCTGAACGCCCTCAGACCGGTGACGGCCGGAGATAAAAGCATAGGAGAATACTTGGGATATATACCATATGAATGTGTAGACGGGAGGAACTATCATGATCAATAGAGTTGTATTAGTGGGAAGATTGACGAAGGACCCTGTATTACGGAAGACGACGAATGGCGCATCGGTCGTGTCTTTTACGGTCGCATGCAACCGGCTTTTCAAACAGGAGGGACAGCCGGAAGCTGACTTCATCAACACTGTCGTCTGGAACAAGACCGCAGACAGTGTAGAGAAGTATACGCACAAGGGCTCTCTGGTAGGTGTAGAGGGCCGTATCCAGACGCGCAGCTATGATGACAAGGATTGCAAGCGTGTATATGTAACAGAGGTGGTCGCGGATAATGTGCGCTTTCTGGACAGCCGGAAAGCAGGAGGTACGGATCATGCTTACGTACCCGGACAGGAAAGCACACAGAGCATCACCACTATGAGCAACAGCACTCCGTCCTTCTCCAGTGAGTTCACAAGCACTGCAGCATTGGATATCTCCGATGACGATCTGCCATTTTAATGAAGGAAACGATACGGATGATCACGCAGAAAGAGATCGATGTGGAGGTGTGGGAACTGGTCGATACGACGAAAAATCTTTATATCTCCAATATGGGAAGAGTCAAGCGTATCTATAAAAACAAAAGAGAGCGGATGCTGAAGCCGTATCTGCGTAAAGGCGTCCCTCCCTACTTCATCAAGATAAACAAGAAAGAAGTCAAGGTCGCGCAGCTCGTATGGAGAGCTTTTCATGGGAATTATGATACGAAGCGCTACAGTTTGATCCACACGGGCCTGAAGACAGATGACAGGCTGATGAATCTGACTCTTTTGTCGAAACAGGAGGCAGGAAGCATGTTCGCAAGCCGCAGCCGACGAAGAGGAATCTATAAGGTAGATCCAGAGAACAGGAACATTCTCGCATTTTATAAAAGCTCCAGAGAAGCAGCGGCAAAGGAATACTGCAGCTACCAGACAATCCTGGACAGCTGTAATGGAAAGACGAGAAGGAATGCGACCGGCTATAGCTTCGTATGGTCTGAGGTCGTAGATGATTCTTCCGGCTGGATATAAGGGACATATCGATACATAGGGAAAGAGGATGAAGGAGGATATAGAAATGGAAGAATATGAAATCAAGCTAAGACTTACAGAAACAGAAGCAGAGCAGCTCGTAAAGGCTGCAGCACAGCACGATCAGAAGGTTTCCGAGCTGCTGGAATCCTTTGTATATGATCTAGTCGCATCTGATGAGCATCGCGGAGGTGATGATGAGACAGAATTGGCCCATCAGTGGTATCAGCGGCGCAATGAAGCACTCTATCCGCATCATGCGACCCCGTTGACAGAGAGCGAATCTCTGAAGCTGGCAGAGACAGATATACAGAAGCACTGTATACAGGAGGCATTCCGGTATACTCCCCTTTACTTCGACTGGATAAAAGCAACGATGAAAGATGATGGAGTGATCATGGAAGATCAGGACCATAAACGTGTATACTTTTCTATCGATGAAGATGGCGATATCGACTTCGATGATACATATGGAAACAGCTGTGATGATCTGAAGCTCGTTCATGAGTCCGATAAGATCACATGGGATGAGGTGGAAGCTCGCCTGCGCAGTTATTCAAAAGAGCATCAACAGGAGTTACAGTATCACTTGAAAGAATGTTTTCAGCGATTACCAAGACAAGGGGAAGGCAGCGACTACGTGCGGATAAAGATGGCAAGCGATATCTATCGTCTGGAGGCGATGCTGCGTGAGATCCTGGAAAGCAGCTGTCATGCATGAAGCTTGTCGAGCGCTCCAAGGTATCATCGGATGAAGTCATACATATATCCGTTTTTTCAGATAAGACCATCGTGAGGAGGGATCATATGAAGAATGAAACATATACAGGATTATCAGAAGCATTGCAGGCGCTAAAGACGAGATACGTGCAGCTGCCGGAGGAAGGAATCGATCAACAGACGCCGGAACCATTCGCATGCCTGATACGAGCATGTGAAGCTGTCCTTCAAGAGGAACAGATACGCAGAGATCGTCAGTTACGAGAGGTACGGAAAGCACGAAGAGACGGGATCATAGGGCGACCAGTCACCCCCTGCAGAGAAGACTTTCTGAAGCTGACGTATCTGCATGATAAAAAAATGGTGACAGCAATGGAAGCGACGAGAATGGATATAGGAGTTGCCATTTCATGCAGAACGAAAAGGAGATATCAGGAGGACGAGGGATGGAAGATATAAGGAAGCTGATCGTATTCCTGATCATCAACATCTCGGCATTCCTCTGTTATCTGCTGGGAAAAGAAAATCGGAGAAAGAGAGAAGATGGACATGAAGAAGAATAAATATTTAAAAGCGAAACTGACTGCAGATACGGAAGAGGACTGTCTGTACAACACTTTCTGGATCTATGTTGCCGGTATATCGGAGCTGTTACTGATCGTCATGCTGCAGGGAGAGCTGAACTACATCAGTATCCCCTGCCTCATCGCAGCCGGCTTCTCTTTAGGTGTCTGCGCATACAAGATGGGACAAAAAGCAAGGGAGCGATAAAACATGACCTTAGAAGATTACTTACCACAGATACAATTACTTACTTTACAGAATTACAACAATACCATCATCGCTTATGCGGCATATGTGCGTTTCGGGAAAAAAGCGATCGCAGACTATTGCAGGGAGAAGATCGGAAAAGAGGTCAGGGTCATCGTAAAGGATGATGATCCTATCAATGAAGATGGGTCGATCAGTCAAAATCGCTCGAAGCCTTCCAGATCGAGAACAGTGATCCTGGAGGTCATCAGCGAATGACGTACGTGGTCGTCACGATCACGTACTTCCTCCTCATCGGATTCCTTCTATGGAAGAATGAGGCGGGGACCTATATCCGGCATATGACGCCGCATCATCTGGTCTGTATCCTGAAGACCTCCTTTTCCATACTGACCGAAGTGGTATTGACGATGTCCCTGACATTCGCATGCGTCTATACGCTTTGCGGCTTACGCAAAGCGCTCCCTGATGAGAAGGAGATCCTGTTGCCGTGTCGGATGGTCCTGTTGTTCATCGTGCTGGTACGCTACTTGTTTCAGAAAGAGGTGAGCTTCCCGTTCCTCCTCTTCTATATGAATGTGACCATCTTTTCCGACCTCCTCTATCAGGGCGCGGATATCCTACGTTCCCTGCTGTATCTGGTGTTTCTCATACTACATGCACTCTTTTGCGTTTGCGATGAGGGAAGGATGGTCCGGTGGGAGGATATTGCCGCTATGAGAAACAAGAATTGCCTCTGTGCATGATACTGTGCAAGTTACTCGCTGGAGATATCGCAGCGAGAAGATATGGGATGCTTGCACAGAAGATGGTCTATTCCGAGCTATCCTCAGTTGACGACCATAACCGGTGTTTCGAACTCCTGCAGCAGATGCCGCGACAGGAGCGCTATACGCTGTATGAAGACTGCCGGAAGCACTGTACACAGGTCCTGTATGCGCACTGGGATCTGGTAGCCCTGATCGCACAGAGACTGCTCAAAGAGAAGAAACTTGAACGACAGGAGCTGGAACTACTCTGGCAGACATACGGGAAGAAAGACGGGATGGACCATGAAGACGATCGGAAAGGAGGTCAGGGTCACAGTGAAACGTAATGCTCTGTTGAGTGTGGAAGAAATGCGAAGCCGGCACTATAAGAACTCTGACGCTCCACTGTGATCTTGGAAATCGAATGAAGAAAAAGAAATATCTGGTACTGAGAAACAAGGAGAACGGGAATATCGTAACCGTCGACAAGACTTGGTTCTATGGTCTGCCTAGGCATATCCAAGCGCTGTATCATGCAAAATGGCAGATCGTGATAAAGTAAGACATCACCTGGCAAGTTGCCAGATGATCGATCCAAACCATAAGGAAGAACAGAAGGTGTGAAAAAAACATGGAGTCATTCAAAAAAAAGTATGAAAAAATTCACTTTTGTAAATATACAACTACTGATCACATGGATAATCATTTGTGATATACTTCTTTCAAAAAGAAAAGAGGTATCTTCCATGGAAATTATAACGATCATGGTTTCGGCGCTTTTGGGAGCAGTACTTACCTGGATTACATCCACAGTGCTCTACAAAAAACAATCTACGATTGAAATGAGATGGACATTATTTCAATCGATACGTGATGAAATGTATGCATCAAAAAAGCTTATTGCAACCTATTTCAATGAATTAGGCAAAATTGCAGCAGATATGCGCGAGGAAAAAGAGGCCAGCGAACATGTGCATATTGATTTTACAAATCTCTCCTCTATACATCAGGAATATTCTGTTCTGACGAATAAATTTCTGGCTTATATGAAAATGTATGAACCTGATACGATCTGCAAAATAATGTCGCATCTGCCCTTTGTATTCAAAAACTCTGCACGAAAAATGAAATTCTATTTTTATCTGGAAACATGGAGAACTGCAATGTACTGTGATTTGAAATATCTGCTCGATGTAGAAAATAAACTACAGGAGATTTTGATTCCCTACCTTGATAAGACAGCTGCTCCAGATATATATGACGAAATATTAACAGTCATAAGCAATGTCCATGCATCCGACATGCAAACGATAGACCTTGATGAAATTGGACTGTATGACTTTATGGCAGAAAGCTTCAGAAAAATCGTCTGATAAATTTAGCTGCATGGCAATCAGATATTCTAAAGTCAACAGAAGAACTGCTGGACGACTATGAGAAAAGTGTTCATCAAAGATTGTCATAAAGTCTCAATAACAATGAATTACTTAGCAAACTGCTATGTAACACAGGAGGGAGAAGCATGATATCGATACTTTTTATAGGGATGATCGTTTCCCTCTTCATCATATTGTCCTATGCTCTTTGCAGAGCGAGTGATGAAGCTGACAGAATGTTCGGATATAAAACCATGAGCAGAGATCATGAGATGACGTATGAAGATGACCATAAATCTTTAGAATGACAAAGGATCTTGTATCTACCTGGCAAATTGCCAGGTAGATAGAAAAGGAGGTGCTTGAAAGCAATGAATGACTTAAAAAGCAGAAAAGGATATATCAATACGAACTGTGAACGTAAGTATCCGGGAGTCAAAGACTATTATCTACGCTGCGTCAGTGACGAGGTCATAGACAGACTGCGAAAAGAATCTTTAGATGGTGTTTGCTTTCTATCTTTATCAGATCTCAGAGAAGCATATGATCTCACTAAGAGTGAAGGGCTAAAAGTGATGCTGTTGATCGATGATGAACCGGATATACAGCGTAAGGGTTGGCATAAGAATCTGGTCGAATATAGAATACAGGATCCAAAGGAAATGAAAAGCATAACAGTCCGGCTTCAGGACGAAGCTATGGATCTCTATGACGAAAAGGACGACGCACTTCAACTGCTCGGGCATAAGTTGCTGCCGGGACTTGTCTATTCCCTTGCGCAGGCACGAAAGATCGCAACGGATCTGGTCAACATTCTCCAGCATAAGGAGATGCCAAAGAAAGTACAGGAAGGACTATTGGAAGCGTACGTACGTGCACATAAAGGTTACACGCTGACAGAAGAGATCCAGGAAGATGGCACCCATCTTCAGGTCCTCTTATATGATGGTCTTCCGATAGCAAAAGGAAGCGGCACTGAGCTCTTGAAGATGATAGGAATCGAAGGTGTCACAGTTTCTGATCTGAACGTATACACGAAGGAAGATATGGAACCTGTCCTATCCCGCTATCACGAATATGTCCAAAAAGGACAGATCAGCGAGATACTGAAGGATCGCTGTGATGAGTGGTTAGCTTCACAAGACCTGGATGAAAACAGTTTGGAGGGAATCATCGATAAAGACGATCTAACACTGGAGCTATGGGACAAACGAGCAGCACTGGACCCTACTCTCCCTTTCCGCCCTGCTTTGAACACGGAGGACATGCGATGGATGCAGGAGGAAGCGGACATACAGCTAGAGCAGATGCTCATTACAGAACTGGAGAAAGAGAAGGTGTTATCCTATGGATCCTGATAGACTAGAGAAGTTCATGAGGAAGGACCATGCACGAATCTCCGGCTTTCACGGAGCGTCGTATACAAAAAAAGTATTATGTCATCTCTTATGGATAACCGTGGGTGTCATCGTACTCATCCTTCTCACGATTATCACACTGCAGTTCCTGTACGATAGTATACGACTTGCGACTCTATTCCTCCTACTGATCATCGTCCTTGCCATAACGTTCCTGCTATATCGAAGGATGAGAAAAGCAAAACAAAGAAAGAAAATGAAAGAAATCGTAGATAGGCAGAGCGGGTAAACACTTGTCTTTGAACTTCTACTATAGTAGAATTTAGTTGGAAAAGAGTGTCTGAACCTGACCTGGCAAGTTGCCAGGTACAGAAATGAGGGAAAAGATCATGAAAACGATCATCAAATTACTATTGTCTTCCTTGCTCGTCCTTTCATCGACAGGCTGTTCACCGCATAGCACGAAGAACGAACAAGATATATCATATATCGATATCTCCGAAATTCCAGCTTACTCCGGTACACCGTATGTGGAAATCGACGGCAATATACCGGCTTTCATGGAAGATGAGCTGTCTACGAAATCGTATGAGAACTACAGTGAGCTGGATGAGCTAGGCCGGTGCGGAGCTGCGATGGCAAACATCGGAAAAGATCTGATGCCTACAGAAGAACGAGGCTCCATCGGAATGATAAAGCCTTCCGGCTGGCATACCGTCAGGTATGATGACCTGATAGATGGGAAATATCTCTATAACCGGTGCCATCTGATCGGATTCCAGCTGACCGGTGAAAATGCCAACGAGAAGAATCTGATAACCGGTACTCGGTATATGAACATGGAAGGTATGCTGCCATTTGAAGATATGGTTGCTGATCATATCCAGGAAACGAATAACCACGTACTGTATCGGGTCACTCCGATATTTGAAGGTGATGACCTCGTAGCATCCGGTGTACAGATGGAAGCGCAGTCGGTGGAAGACCATGGAGAAGGTATCCGGTTCAATGTCTTCGTATACAATGTACAGCCCGGTATTACGATCGACTATATCACCGGAGAGAGTCATTTGGAAAAAGGAGTAGAAAAAGAGCAAAACGATACCGATGTGGAGATACGCGGAAACAAGGATTCGAAGATCTATCACTGTCCCGGCCAACGATCCTATGATGATATGGAGGACTCAAAAAATCTGATCATATTCAACAGTGAAGAAGAGGCACAGGCAGCCGGGTATAGAAGAGCACAGCGGTAGCCAGAAAGAAGGAAGATGCGATGAGTAGAAGAGATGTGCAACTGCAACAGATGCGGGAACAGCAGCTGGTAGAAACGACCAGCAGGATCTATGCATCAACCGTGGCAGAGGTATTATTTGAGGCAGGCGTACCAAAGGAAGATATCGAGTATGTGCTTTCTCAAGTCATGGGCAAAGCAGAGGATCTTTCAAAAGGTTATATCGACGTAGATACGTATGTGGAATCAGTAGAAGAAAAAACAGGAATCACTTTAAAGTGACCTGATATAAAGTAAAAAAACAAGCAAGATCAGCTACCTGGCAAGTTGCCATGTAGGAGTAGACAGCGGAGAGACCGCATGGAGAAAAAATATGAACGAAAACAAAAAAATAGTCGAACATGGACCGACAGGTTTGAAACGGATACCGATCGGTATCTCAGATTATCGAAAATTGAAAACAGGAGATTATTATATCGTCGATAAATCCTTATTGATAAAAGAATTTTTGGATAGTGGCGCAGAAGTAACACTGGTGACCCGTCCTCGACGCTTTGGGAAAACATTGAACATGAGTATGATGGCAGAATTCTTCGACATCACAAAGGATTCAAAGGATATCTTCAAGGATACTGCGATCATGGATACGGAATATATTCGTGAGATGAACCAATATCCTACGATCTTTCTGAGCTTTGCGGATGCGAAAGGCAGTCAGATGAGAATCGTAAAATGTATAAAGGAACAGCTATTGACAGCCTACAGATGTAACGCCCACCTATTGAAAGATCCGGATATGTTCGATAAACCAAAGTTCGACTTGATCATGAAAGGATTATCAAGCTTAGATGATGGAAGCTTAGAAACGATCGACCAGGCGATAGCATATCTCATGGAGAAGTGTCATCAATATTACGGAAAGAAAGTGATGCTCATCATAGACGAATATGACACACCGTTTATAGAAGCGCATGTCGGAAATGTTTATAGCGAGATACACTCCGCACTTGCAGGATTGCTCAGCAGTGCACTGAAAGATAATCCGAATTTGCAAAATGCTATGCTTACCGGGATACAGCGGGTCGCAAAGGAAAATATCTTTTCCGGATTGAACAACCCGGAGGTACGGACTGTAAGTGATAAAGCCTATTCCCAACACTTTGGATTCGTGAAGAAAGAAGTGAATATCCTATTGAAGTATTATGGCTTAGAATGCTCTGATGAAGTGAAGGCAATGTATGATGGCTATAATATCGGTGGAACAGAAATCTATAATCCCTGGTCTATCCTCAATTATGCGAAGAATCATAAGCTGATTCCCTATTGGGTGAACGTAAGCTCTAATCAGCTTATAAAAAAAGCAATGGAGGAAATAAGAAAAAAACCAGAAACACACGGTGAACATAAATCCGGATTCGAAACCAAGTATGAAGAGTTGATAGAAAAAAAACAGGTAGAGACCGTAATGGATCTTCAAAAATGTTTTTATGAAGAATCAGATGCTGTAAGTCTATGGGGTCTTTTCGTAAATGCAGGGTATCTGACAATAAAACAAGAAAAATCGAGCACGTATTTATTGGAGATTCCAAACAATGAGGTCGCAGAGGAGTTTCAGAGACTTACTCTAAATTATTTGAATAAAGACTATGATATTTTCACTATGATGATGAGAGGCTTATACGATAAAGAACCTAATGTGTTCATAGAAAACTACCGAGACTTCCTATTGAATTCTACAAGTTATCATGATCTGATCAGTGAAAACAGTTACCATACTCTTCTATTAGGGATGTGTGCCTGCCTATATGCAGATTATGAGGTAAAGAGTAATCAGGAGGCTGGAAAAGGCAGATACGATATCGTCCTACAAAGCAAGACGAGTAAGTTTCCTTCCTATATCATCGAATTAAAGTATTTAAAGAAAGAAGAATATGACAAGCATCCGAAACTGTTGAAAGAAAAATGTGAGGAAGCTTTACGACAGATCGAAATGAATCGTTATGATATCACATTGAGCGGACAGATCATCCATATCGCATTAACACACAGTGGTAAAGATGTAGAGATGCTTTGGAAAGAGGCTTGACGGACTATGTTTCAAACAACATGGCAACTTGCCATGTTGAAGAAATACTTGGAGGAAAAAGCAGAAGGCTATCTGCTTTCCAACAGGCATATGAAAAAGAAGAAAAATTCGAACGGAAATTCATAAAAAAATATTTTGCAAAACGAAAGAAAAAATAAATCGATAAAAAAGTCTAAATGGGTGATGAGGAGGATTTAGAAAATGAAAAAGTTATTAAGTATGATAGCAGTGGCAGCATTGATATTGACGGGCTGTGTCAAAGACCTACAGGTCAAAACGCCAGAGAAGCTGACTGTAGAGTACGGTGATAAGCTGGATAACGATAAACTATATGACGCAAAGGAGTCAGACGAGAATGTCAAAGTCGACAAGGTTTCCGGATATGATGCAAAGAAAGTCGGAGACCAGACGCTGAAAGTCACATTTACAGATGGTGATAAATCTACAGAAAAGGAAATCAAGATAACTGTCAAAGATACCAAAAAACCAAAAATCGTACTGAAGAAGGATAAGATCACGATCACAGCCGGAGATAAGCTGACATTGAAGGACAATGTAAAATCTGTAAAGGATCCCGTCGATGGCAGCTTGAAGTACAGTGACAAGGAAATCAAGAAATCCGGATACTATATTGACAAGGGCAAGCTGGATACGAAGAAAGCAGGTACCTATGAAGTAGTTGTCAAAGCGTTCGATGCAAATGGAAATACTACAGATAAAACATTCAAGGTCACTGTGAAGAATAAAGTTGAGAAGAAAGCAACGACAGAACAAAATTCTGAGGCCGCAACTTCTCAGAACAGCAGCACTGGCCAACAGACGCAGGCAGTTTCCCCTTCCTCTCCTGCACAATCCAATCAGAGTTCAGGATCCAGTGGACAAAGTGGTACAACATCAGGAGGATCATCTTCAGGAAATTCTGGAACCTCCACACCAGCAGAACAGCCTAATGCATGTGTTTCTGACGGAAATTTTGGTGCTATAGGAAATAGCGGACAAGTGTTTTATTCTGAAGCTGCAGCAGATGCATACGCAAATGAACAATTGAATTATGGTGAAGGACCATGGGGAAAAAAAGGATATGACGGATATCATGCATGGACAGTTTATGATAATTGTGGTGAACGTAATGATGTTTGGACAGTAGACTTTTATTAAAAAGAAATTTATTTTAAATATAAACTATAGTATAATTGAAAGCGAAGATAGTGATAGACCTCAATTTATTGGAAGTAGACCCTTTCGGTTCCAATACTGGAGGTGATTACTTGAATTTAGACTTGTATATCATTCTTCTTATTGTGCTAACAATAAAGGAAACGATCAAGATACTAAAAAAGTAATCGCCCCTTGACTTTTGACCGAGCTCGGGGCGATTACTTTCAAACTATCTCCATTTTCACTGAGATAAGATATCTCATCTATATTATACACAAAAATACCAAAATAGTCACTATTTTGAAAATTTAATAGAGAAATGAAAAGGACAGATTAGAAATCTGTCCTTTATGCGTAGAAAGGAGAAAAGATGAGTTACTATAAGTATGCGTAGAAAGGAGAAAAGATGAGTTACTATAAGGTTGGTAGATTCAGGGCCGTAAGGCCCTATACGAATATAAGATAGTAAAAGGCCAGTCACTGGCCTTTTTTCGTGTTTACAGAAAGTGAGGAAAGCAAATGATACGAAAAATAAAAAATAGAATAAGAGATGCAGCTATAGGTATCTTAACTGTTTTGACTGTATTAACAAATATGCAGTTACCAATCTATGCCGCAGATCACACGGCCACTAAGACATTTATAGATGGTATTTCCTATCAGGTTACTAAAGGCTCTCAATCAGCTTGGGGACAGGGTTTCACATTAAAGATGGATGGAGATGTGGTTTTCTGTATAGATCCACAGGCAGAAGTGATCGCAGGTGGAGGATATGCTGAAAGTGAATTTAATGCCTCCCTTAGACATGAGCTTTCTGTTATAGCATATGAAGGCTATTATAAAAACAGAAACAAATCAGATGTCACATACTATAAATTTACAACGAATTTAATGATTTGGGAAAAGATGGGGTGGAGTGTTACTGCTTCCGGTTTCGACTATAGTGGGTATAAATCTAAAATTCAGAAAGCTGTTGATAGTCATTCCATTCGACCTTCTTTTCACAGGGAAGAAATCACTTTAAATGTCGGGGAAAGTATTACACTCACTGACACAAATGGCGTATTTAATGAATTTAATTTTATAGCTTCTGATGGATTGAAGGTAAAAAAAGATGGTAATAAACTCACCATTACTGCGACGGAAGAATCCAAAGATAATTCTAAAGTAAAATACAATAAAGTTCCAGATGAATGTGTAGGGACCAGCCTTGTATATCAGAAGGCAGGGTCTCAGGATATGGTTAAGTTTTTTGTAAAGGACCCATTGTCTACTTTTATTGATGTCAAAGTTAATAAGTACGGATCACTGAAAATCACAAAGCAGGACGAAGATGGAGCGGTAGTTCCGAATACTTCCTTCAAAGTGTCTAAAAATGCAGACATGTCCTCTCCTATCGGAACTTACAAAACAGGGGGCGATGGTACTGTAACTGTCAATAACCTGTTACCACAGAAATATTATGTGCAGGAAACTGCAGTCCCTAGTCACCTGGTACTCGACACTACCATCCGTGAAGTAACTGTCGAAGCTAATCAGACGACAACCTATACTGCACGTAATAACTGGGTCAAAGGTAAGGTGCAGCTGCGTAAGATCGACCCTAAATCTGGAAAACAGGTCGCAGGTGCTACCTATGCCATCTACAATGATAAAGGCCAGGAGTTAGAAAGACTCGTGACAACTGCCACAGGCTATGTAGAATCGGGTTATCTAAGATTCGGGCAATACACCGTGCGTGAGGTCATCGCTCCATCAGGATATATCTTAAACAAGACTTCCTACCCTGTTACGATCACTAGCAACGAACAAAAGATCACAGTGACTGGTGAAGATGAACGACAGACCGGCCGCTTAGAGCTCACAAAAGAAGACAACGTCACCGGTTCTGCCGCACAAGGAGAAGCTACCTTAAAAGGTGCGGTATATGAGCTGAAGGCAAAAGAAAATATCCTAGATCCTGCCGACGGATCTGTCAAATATGCGAAAGGTGCATTAGTCACTTCACTGACGACGGATGCCAATGCAAAAGCGTCTGTAAGTAATCTTTACTTAGGTAAATATACCCTTCAGGAAAAGACGCCAAGTACTGGATATACGTTAGATCCTACAAAGTATGATGTATCTATCGATTATGCAGGACAAAGTGTGGAAATCGTTACAAAGAAACAAACGGTCAAGGAACGTGTCAAGGCTCAGGCATTCTCCATTATCAAGATATCAGACAATGGTGCCGGTGAAGCTGATAAGCTGGCCGGTGTCGAATTTACCGTTAAATCCAAAAAGGATATAGATGCATACGGAAGTTGGGAAAAAGCTCCTATTGCTAAAAATGCAAAGGGACAGACAGCAAAAGTCCTTGTGACTGATAAAAATGGACAGGCGGTAT
>NZ_JANGCA010000061.1:0-21011 GCF_024463855.1 Clostridium sp. DFI.1.208
AACCATAAAAAGGGAAATCCTACAAAAAATTGCGGAATTCACCATAAATTTCTACAAAAGCATTTACAAACTGTGATGCAGGTGTTATAAATATGAGTGTAGAAATCATTACATGAGCTTACAGTAAGCTACTGTAGGACAACACGTCAGCGACTGAGGAAGGTCGTTTTTTTGTACCTGCTTGTCACTGTTCTTCCCTTTGTTTCTACATATTATCACATTTAAAGAATGATAGAGATACGAAAAATACCCCTTAAAAAAGGGTTTTGACAAGTTTTAGAATAATTATATGCAATGAAAAAAAAGAACCTGTATTTCAACAGATTCATTTTCATACTACATTATCTATTCTTTCGATGCTGTATATGATAAGAGGCCTCCATCTGCACTGCCAGTGGAAGACATTTGCACAACAAATAGCTTCCCTTCATCATAATGCCGGGAATCATGACTGCCCGCTTCTTAAACATGCCGCGAATCGCATAGTTAGCGACTTCCATGCTCGTCTTTCCCTTCATCATAAATCTGACATTGGCAACACGGTCGAACTCTGTTTGTACCGGCCCCGGGCAAAGAACACTTACGTGAACATGACTGTTTCTTTTCTGTAGCTCCTTATGCATAGCCAGCGTCAGACGCTCTACATATGCTTTTGTCGCATAATAGGTAGCCATCAAAGGTCCCGGCAGAAACGCTGCACTGGATGCCACATTTAAGATATAGCCGCTATCCCTTTTCACAAAATCCCGTAGAAACAGCTTACTCAGAATATGTACTGCCTGCATATTGGTAGCAATCATATCCAGCTCCTTATTCAAATCCGTCTGTGTAAACTCGCCGAAATCACCAAAGCCTGCGTTGTTAATCAAAATATCAACAGAAGCATTACGTAAGCGCTGATACAGTGCAAGGCAATTTTCCTTCACAGAAACATCCAGCACGATAATGTCAACGGAAACAGCAAGCTCCTTCTGCAATTCACGAAGACGCTCTCCTCTTCTGGCAACCAGAATCAAATCAATATCCATAGCTGCTAAAACTCTGGCCATGTCACGACCGATTCCGCTGCTTGCGCCTGTTATCAAAGCTTTCATCCTAAAACTCCTTTCCGTTTATTTACTCAACTTGTGCTTCCTCTGTCATATTATATACGGAAGCACTAATGTGGCCAGTCCCAGAAACATGAAAAAGCCCATAACATCCGTTACAGTTGTCACAAATACTCCACTGGCAAGAGCCGGATCCACATGCACCTTTTCCAGTATGACCGGTATAAAGTATCCTGCGAGATTTGCCAGAATCATATTCAGAAACATTGCAGCCCCGGTTACCAGTCCAAAAATCGGATTGCTTTCCATCAGCATGGCGCCCACGGCCACAACAACACCAATAACAATTCCACTCAATATGCCGACGCCGATTTCCTTCATCAGAATCATAACTGCATTTTCCTTTGTAAGCTCACCGAGAGAAAGACCACGTACGACAATGGTAAGTGTCTGTGTTCCCGCATTGCCACCCATTCCTGTTACAATCGGCATGACCGTCGCAAGTGCAACCGCCTGTGCAATCGTTGCCTCAAACATATTGACAACAGCTGCCGCAAGAACCGCAGTAAACAAATTCACAATCAGCCAGGGAATACGGCTGGAAAAGGATTCCTTTACACTGGAATCCACCCGTTCCTCCTTATTGACACCACCCAGATGGTGAATATCCTCGGTGTTTTCTTCCTGAATGACATCAATGATATCATCGAACTCAATAACTCCCAGCATATGCTGCTGCTCATCTACAACCGGCATTAGGATAAAGCCGTATTTTTCAAAGCGATGTGCAACCTCCTCCTGATCATCACTGTACAATACAGTCTTGACATTGGGATTCACGATATCCATGATTGGCGTATCAAACGATGATGTCACGATATCACGCAGCGAAACGACTCCCTTTAAAACATCCTCTCTGTCAACAACATATAAATAATAGGTTGTTTCTTCGTCGGTATTCTTCTGTAAAAACTGCAGGGTATCCTGCACGGTATTTTTCGCAAAAATCCGAATGAACTCTGTTGTCATGATACCGCCGGCGCTTTCAGCATCGAAGCTCATCAGCTTGCGGACATCCTCCTGATCCTCAGAATCCATCTTTTTCAGTATGTCAGCCTGCTCCTCTTCCTTCAGCTCGCCCATCAAATCGGTGATTTCATCACTGCTCATTTCATCCAGAATGTGGCGCTGCTTGCTGTCTGAGAAGCGTTTCAGCAGCTCATACTTATCTTCATCGTCCTCCTCCTCGACGATATCCGCAAGCATATCATCCGGCAGACGGTTTAAAATGCTTTGTGCATGCTCCTTATGCTTGTGCAGCAGATCGAGAATATCCGCCGGGTGTATGGTATCAATCGTATCCTGCAAATCCTGCGCTGTTCCATGCAGCAGCAGATCAAGCAGGTTTTCCTCTGTTATTGTTCGTTTCATCCTATTCTCCTTTTCTATAATGGGAGAATTATCAACTGCACGATGGCGGCAAGTGATCATCCCCTGTATCTATTATCTGTATACCCTCAGGCTTGGGACTCATTCATAACCACCACGCTTTCTTTTCTTTGCAGCTTCATTATAACAGAAAACAAGGGTCTCTGTATATGCTGTGACGGCTAGCGTATAGCCTTTTGCATTCCTTTATTTGCTTTTCCGCTATACGGCTGATGTGAACACCTATGAAGAAGCAAGCATAGAGGACAAGCAGCCTGCCTGTGCAATCAAAAGCTTTCTTCCTTCCATAGGACAGACATACAGCCTTTCGGAAGGCTGCCCTGTGCGCTTCGCTATAATTAAGCACAAGAAAAAACGCTCTTACTTACAGGAAAGTAAAAGGAAAAAATCGATCACATGCCTGATCTAACACCTGCGTTTTGCTTCGCTTTCTTAGATCGTATACAAAAAAAGAAGACCTCCGGCTCTTGAACACTCAATAGCCATTGATCTTCTCATAATGCATGCTACAAGTCAACACGTGTACCAACCAAAGCCCTACTGCAGGATATGCCAGTGTTTGCATTAGGTCTTATCGCAATACGCTGTATCAGCGCTCCACCGATTTTGTCGCAACAATATTCACGCCAAGACCTGCCGCATCCCTTAAAACAACATCTCCCGCTGATACCGGTGCCTTGACATCAACGTTATCCAACGCTCTCATAACATCCATAATCCTGCCCTTCGGTATGCTTTGCGCAGTTTTCACAGGAACTCGTCTTGCTGTTTCCGCATGAATGCGCACCGTTGATGTGATGATGCGTCTAGGATCGATCAGCTCGGTTTTCCCATACTCAGCACCTCTTGGGCAGCTGTTTCCGGTTACCGTATACCCGTTTTCATCATCGACACTCAGATGACAGCCCTTCGGACAAACGATACATATTAAATTTTTCATATCCTATGCACCTGCCTTTTCCACACTGATAATCAGCTCGTCAGCTGCCTTTTCCAGCAGCATTTTTGGAATGACGATTTTTTCCATTTCCCCGGGAGCCATATGCTCTCGTTTAAATCCAGCCAGCTTCTGATCACCGCTCATTACCCGAATTTCCATATCCTTATATACATTGTTCACACGGAACATCACTTCCACAAGCTTATCTACATTGTTCATACGGATTTTCTGCGGCACTGTATAATTTACCGCATTTCCATTTTTCACCGCAATACATTTTCCGGCTTCCGGATTTCCCTGCATTGCAAATTTGGCTGCACTTCTTCCGGCGCGTTCACTCTCTGCTGTCACGAAGTCCACAAGGTCATGGACATGCACAACATTTCCACTTGCGAATATGCCTTCCGCACTGGTTTCCATATTTTCATAAACGACAGGTCCATTTGTTCTCGGATCCATCTGCAGACCGGCAGCTCTTGATAATTCATTCTCCGGAATCAGACCGACAGATAACAATACGGTATCCACATCGAAGGTGATCTCAGTACCTGGAATCGGCTGCCGTTTATCATCAACCTTTTGAACGATAACACGTTCTACCCGCTTATCTCCCTGAATATCGGTAATTGTATGAGAAAGATACAGTGGAATATCATAATCGTTCAGACACTGCACAATATTTCTGTTTAAGCCGTTGGAATACGGACAAAGCTCTACACAGCCGACAACCTTGGCACCCTCCAGACTCATGCGGCGTGCCATAATCAGACCGATATCACCGGAGCCCAGTATCAGTACACGTTTTCCAACCATATACCCTTCAATATTTACATAGCGCTGTGCGGCACCGGCTGTGAAGACACCGGCAGGACGATCACCTGGAATAGCGATTGCGCCTCTGGTACGCTCACGGCATCCCATATTCAACACGATTGCCTTTCCCTCCAGCTGCATATATCCCTGTTTTTTATTCATTGCATGAATACAGCGGTTTTCCTCATCAATATCCAGTACCATGGTGTCCAGCAGCACCTCGACATTGGTATCCTTCAGCATTTCAATAAACTTTCCTGCATATTCCGGACCGGTCAGCTCCTCCTTGAAGTGATGCAGACCAAACCCGTTGTGAATACACTGATTCAATATACCGCCCAGCTCCTGATCGCGCTCCAAAATCAGAATATGCTTTGCCCCCTGCTTCCAGGCTTCTAGCGCAGATGCCAGACCTGCCGGTCCACCGCCGACAACGATAACATCATATTTCATTTCTGTTCACCTCCAGCTGCCTTTGTTTCTCCTGTAATCAGAATCATACCTTCCCGATCCAGTGGTACATCCTTCAAATCCTTTTTCAGCTCTCTTGCGATGATTTCCTGAACACGAGGCCCACAGAATCCACCCTGACAGCGTCCCATACCGGCATTGCAGCGACGCTTTACCGCATCGATGGATACAGCAGGAATCGGACGGTGTACAGCATCTATGATTTCACCCTCTGTGACAGTTTCACATCGACAGATAATTTTGCCATATTCCGGATGCGCTTCAATCAATGCCTTTCGCTCTTCATTATTCATCTCACGGAACCGTACAACATTTCTTGTATCAACGCATGCTTCCTTTTTAGTAAGAGATAATCCTGATGCCTTCATCATTTCAACAACATCCAGAGCAATGGCCGGGGCAGAGGACAGACCCGGGGATGCCATCCCTGCGATATTGTAGAACAAACGATTTTTCGGATCCTCATATACAAAGAAGTCATCCTCCTTTGTTCTTGCACGAACACCGGCAAAGTTACGAATAGATTCGCGGAAATTGATATCCGGAATGGATTTCAGTGCAGTATTTCGCACATAGCACAAGCCCTCCGCCGTTGTGGAAACATCCTCTCGGGAGGTTGGCTGTGAATCGGGGCCGACAATCAGATTGCCATGCACGGTCGGTGCTACCAGAACTCCCTTTCCGTTTTCATTTGGACACTGGAAGATAACATGGTGGACAAGATTTCCCTGACTCTTATCCAGCAGATAATATTCTCCCTTATTCGGTTCAATTTTAAAGGCGGCATCGTTCACCATTTCATTTACCTGATCAGCAAACACACCTGCCGCATTGCATACACAGGCCGCTTCAATGCTTCCCTGATTCGTTTCTATGGAATATCCTGTTTCTATTTTCTTTATATTTTTTACTTCCGTGTTCAGCTTAACCTCAACACCATTCTCAGCTGCAACCTCTGCCAGTGCCAGTGCCAGCTCCCATGGACTGACGATGCCGACATTCGGTGAGTACAGAGCAGCTCTCGCCGCCTGGGATACATGAGGTTCTTCCCTATGCAAACGCTCCTTATCCCAGATTTCCATGCCCTCTACACCATTTTTGATTCCGCGACTCTTCAATTCTTCGAGCGTGCGTTCATCCGCTTCGGAAAATGCCATAATCAGTGCACCGATCTGCTTGTATGGAATATCCAGCTTTGCACACAGCTGTTTGATATATGCATTTCCTGCGACATTATATTTCGCCATCTTGGAACCCGGCAGGGGATCATAGCCACCGTGAATGATGGCACTGTTTGCCTTCGTCGTCCCTACCGATACATCATTTTCCTTTTCAATCAGCACCGTCTTAATCTGATATTTCCCAAGCTCATATGCAAGAGAACAGCCGGCGATTCCTGCTCCGATAATTGCTACATCATACATTCTACCAACCTCCTGTAAGCCTTTTCAGACTTCCTTAACCACCTTAAATTTACTCCATATAGCACAAACTGTCAAACCCCTCTATCCCTTTAAACAAAGGCTTTCTACCGCTTTTTTATCAATCATAGCGTTTTGATTAACACCCCTTAGACACTGCTTTCCTGCATCCGTGTCCACACCGTCTGAAATCCTATGCATGACTGCTTGCTTTTCCAGTTAATCAAATATATAATATTAGTAATCACAGGGTTATTTGATTACTAATCTGGTGTTAATCAAAATAAATCATAAAATATGCAAGGAGATGTCTTATGGGAAAAAGAAATAAGGTAACAACACGCGATATCGCAGACTATACGGGGGTTTCTCAATCCAGTGTATCCATGATTCTCAGCAACAAGCAGAATGTATCCTTTTCTGCCGAAACCAGAGAGCTTGTCCTTTCCGCTGCCAAAAAGCTTGGCTATCAGAAGCCGGTGAAAAAGCAGGTGGCTGCCGGCAGCAGGATGGATCAAACCATTGTTGTTTTAACACCGCTGTTATCAAATGGCTATTACGCCACGCTGGTTCACTCGATTACGGAGCAGGCAAGAGAATATGGCTACTCTGTATTCACCGTTACAACAATGCGGGATGCGACACAGGAGGAATTTTATTTTGACATGTTGGCAGGACTGCAGCTGGCAGGAGCAATCTGTCTGTATCCGCCAACGCGCATTACCAAAGCCAATGCACTGGCAAAGCAGATCCCCGTTGTATCCATCGGTGACAAGCCGGAGGGGTGCAGCTTCGATTCCGTAGAGCTGGATGGAAGAAAAACCGGATATCTTATGGGAGAATATCTGGTGGGACTGGGACATACGCATATCACCTTTATATCCACCCCAATCAAGGCAAAGGAAATATCCAGACTGCATCGGTTGGAGGGATTGAAGGCAGCCTTTGAGGAGCATGGACAGAGTCAGAATAATATCCTGGTAAAGACCCCTTCGATCGCTGTCTACAAGCAGTATCCATCGGAATCCTCCGAGTACATGACCGGCTATGACCTGGCCTTGGAAGCATTACAGGAACACACACCGTCAACGGCCTTTGTCGGAAACAATGATATGACTGCGTTCGGCATCATGGCAGCACTCATCCAGCAGGGCTGTCGCATACCACAGGATTACTCTGTTGCAGGCTTTGACAATATTCATCTTTCCTCCATGCCAAATATTTCTCTTACCAGCATTGAACATGCCTCTATCCTGAAAGGGAAGGAAGCTGTGGATATGATTTATAAGAAAAATAATAAGGATACCCGCAGCAAAGGACATAAATATATTCTGCGCCTGGAATATGAACCGGAGCTGATTATTCGCAAATCAACCGGAAAATGCCGCAGTCAAAGCAAATGAAACATGTGAAATCAGACATATACAAAATCAAGGTGCATAGCACTATGGAGTAACACTGCAGCATCTGTTAAAGACGACCCATACGCTCATAACAGCAGGAATCTATGAGACTGCTGTAAAAGTAAATATAATAAACATACTTCGCATGAAAGCAATGGTTATATGAAAAAACCAGAGAGCAACAGCTTGTTTTTCTCTGATTTCATGTGGACGCGGTGATAAAAAGCAGACGATTTTTTTCATTTGAATCGTCTGCTTTTCTGAAGCTTCGTTATCTACCCGTTTTTTTAGGAATCAGCTTCATATCATCAATCCTGTTTTTATCATGAATTATAATATCTTAAACGATATGCCTTACCATTCAAATAAACTGAAGCAATATTTTTCTCGAAGATAATCTGCTTGATCTTTGGTAATCTCATAGGAATATAAAGCTGAATTGATAGATCCGTATACTTCATCAATATATTTATCATAATAAATATCTTCTCTGTTTTTGGCTTCAACCAGCTGCTTTATATCTTTTTCAAGATAACCTGGAAGATTCACTTCGAAATATTTCTTATCATATGTATCTGTCCGCTCAGGTTCTGACATAAGTGCCTCCTTTTCCATATTCGTCTATTCCATTTCCTTTAACGACTGAAGCTGGCTGTATGCAGGCGTAAGAATAAGCTCATATCGTCTTGTGATACAGGTCTTATAGAAACGTTTCTGAAGTTCACTTATAAATGGAGTAGCTTCAATGATATCATAAATCTGATTCATATCTATTTTTGGATATATTCTCAGCAATGCTGCATTACATGCTTTATCCCCACACGAATTGATAAATGTGTAATAATTTATTTTATTCCCATTCAGCTTTAAAGCTGAATTAGGAAATACATATATACGGTTTAATAGTTCATTTTCATCCTGCAAAACAGTCTTCATAAGCTCATCATCCATTTGTGGATATAAGCAGCTGCCACAGTCATAAATCGGAGCTAATTTCACTTGCAAGGTATAATCATTGATTAAAAATCCCCAATTTCCATTATGACGATCAAAATTTCCAATCAATGCATCCGCAATAAACATATCCCAAAAAAATTTGCTCAGTTCCTGAGGAGAATATATTTCCTGCTCATTGATTGCCTCTAACACACCTTCCAACTCCGTTTCATACCCGCTATTAGAGCTATTAAGGCATCCATTTTTTATTTCAGCAAATTCCTGAAGTCTGACACCGATAGAAGTAAAGTCTTTACAGGCAACTACGATTTTTTCTTTTCCTCTATAGTTTACTGTACCGAGACTTGTTTCCTGCGTATCAAACCCGAGCGACGCGAAGATATGACAAGCAATATATTCTGATATACAGCTATTTGTATATCTCTGTTTCTTTTTTTCAAATGGAGGGAATTTCAACATATAAATTTGAGAGTTTATTCTGATTGCTTTTTTATTACCATTTCCTCCACCATAAAACTTAGGTATATGACATCCAGATAGTTCGTAAAATCCATACTGTCACTCCTCTCTCTTCGCTAAAGATATTATAACAAATAAACATAAAAGAGCATAACTTTTTTCTATTATGCTCTTTTGGCTTTGAAATTCATAAGAATAGCTTATGACTGTTGCACAATTATTCTATCCTCTATCAGCTTTCTGAATATGAACGGCTGGCTATCAATGGAGGCTTTGGAAACATGATGGTCTATTAAAATATCTCGTACCATCAGATACTACCGGCCATAACCCCATTGAGTTCGGCCCTATTCAAATGCATATCGTGTTATACCTTCACGATTTTTTTCTTCAGCTTCTTTGCAGCTTCATCCAATGTGCTGCTGGATTCGATTGCCTCCAGAATTGCAGTTTCCTCCATCGTCTTTTCCCACTTCTTCAGCATATTTTTCATGACAGTAACCTTATCCTTCTGTTCCAGATCATGGAATACAAATACCTCATCAAACAGAGCTGTAAAGGAAGCTCCCAGACTATGCTTTACCTGCAGAAGCGGATCGCTGGTTTCCTGAAACTTCAACGCACTCACACTGGAGCACGGGAAATCTCCGCTCATAATCATAATACTGTGGCGAAGATCGATTTTCTGTACATCGCGTTCCAGATAGCCGCGTTCAATTCCCTGTTTTAAAAACTGCAGCATTGCTTCATTTGCCATATGCAGATTGGTCACATTTACAATGGTATAAGGATTTCTGCGCAGCTTGGAAAGGTTGTGATCCAGATTGCGATCCAATGCCGCCATATCCAGCTCCACCATATCCTCCTGATTAAAATACAGGCGGTTAAACTGATGAATCAATGTCTTCTTACCTACGCCCTGATTTCCCAGAAACAGCCATACACCTAGCGGACGCTCACTGATAATTCCCTGTTCGATCCACTCCAGCTGTCCCATCAGCTTACGAATGACCTCCTTCTGCGCAACCATGGTCGTTTCCAGATGCTTTTTCAGCTCCTGCAGCCGGTTGCGGGAAGCCAGCGGAATATCCGTCAGCTTTTCTATGACATCACGTACCATATCCTCACTGACACTGCGCTCACTCTGCCGCTTTGCCCCCACGCAGGCAAGATCCAGCACATCGATCGCCTTATCCGGAAACTTTCTCTGCGGCATGTAATACGCACAGTATTTCACGATTTGTTCCAGAACCTCCTCCTGAATCTTTACAGCATGAAAATCTTCATACTCCTTTTTCTTCGCCTTCAGCATTTTAATGGTATCCTCAACATCCGGCTCCCGTATGGTAATGATCTGAAAGCGACGCTCCAGCGCACGATCCTTTTCAATATACATTTCATATTCTTCAATGGTGGTTGCCCCGATACATTTGATAACACCTCTTGCCAGATATGGCTTCAGCACACTGGAAACATCTATTGAGCCCTCGGATTTGCCGGCTCCGATCATCAGATGGATTTCATCAATAAATAAAATAACATTAGGATATTTCTCCAGCAGACGGATGATATTCTGGAGCTTTTCCTCAAAATCACCACGGTATTTGGTACCGGCCACAAGCGAATTCAAATGCAGCTCATAAATACAGGCATCCTTCAGCGAAGGCACCAGATTCTGCTGAATCATACCGGCCAGCTTTTCCACCAGAGCGGTCTTACCGACACCGGGCTCACCAATCAGCAACGGATTTGCCTTATCCTTGCGCGACAATACGGAAATCATAAAATTGAGCTCCGCATCTCTTCCCACAATATCCTGATTTGCTCCGCACATATTCAAATTGCGCAGCTCACTGATTTTATCAAGCTCACTCATACTGCCATGCTCCATCTGCAGCAAAAGCACCTCTTCATCCACATCATAGCGATGCAGTATCTCCGTTGCCACACAGCTGTTTGTCTGCAGCAGTGCCAGTGTCAGAGAATCCACATCCATCATCGTATTTTGTTTTCTGGAGGACAGTGACATCCCCCGCTCCAGTATATCATCCACAACCTGTGTGATCTGCAGCTCCTCCACATCCTGATCCTTCAATCCAAAAAGAACCATTAAATCCTCCTTGAGCTGAAAATAATATACACCCTGTGCACATAACAGCCGTGACAGCGGCGTTGCGGTATCCTTCAATATCGCAAGCAGCAGATGCTCGCTTCCGACATAATTGTTGCCCATCTCCCTGGCTTCCTCTCTTGCTGTATCCAGAATTGCGGAAACCTGTGTATTTAAACGATACTTCATATCTTCACCATCCTCGTCATTCTATAGCATATGAACTTCATACGCTGCTTTTGTTAGTATAACCACTTTATTTCACAATATTTCACGTTGTGAAGCAGAAGCTCTACAAAACGTTCGACGAATACAGACAGGAAAACAAAGAAAAACATATAGTAAAGGGAAAGGAGGTGTCAAAGCATGGCAAAGCGTGTCCGTTCCAGTCCGCGAACATCCTCAATAATTCTGTCTGTCAGCATTATCAGCGTTTCAATTATCGGCGGTATCGTACTGTTTCCTGTTCTGGAAATCGGCAGTATTCTATTGGTAGCAATCGTCATATTCCTGCTGAGCAGAAATCAGAATCCGCGGTGCTGACTGCTTTTTTAGAATGCAGCGATATCATAGACTTGTAGAATAAGTCGTCGTAATCCAACCGCTTAAAAAGGGCAGGCTGACTGCCTGTCCTTTACGCTTCTCTTAACAGATACACCTGGTGATCCTGATCATAAAAGCTGAACATCCTCCCGTAAGGAAACTTCTGAATGTCATCCACAATCACACCATTCTTTAAAAGACGATGATGCTCCTCTTCAATATCCTCACAGGTAAACATAACAGACGGATGTGCTGTAGATACCTGCGGATTGGCTTGCTCCATACGGGAGCGTTCAAACAGGACAATCGTTGTCTGCGCATGATAATCCGGTGCAGTTTCCAACCAGATCATACCCGGCCCCAACGCCTGCTCTTCACGAATCACAAAGCCCATATTCTCTGTCCAAAACTTTTTTGCCTCTATACTGCTTTTTACATATACAGTTATTTTTGCTATATTGGAAATCATATGTATCCCTCCGTCCTTAGTATGCGCGCACTTCTTTTTCTTCATACCGCCTATGGCTTTGTACTCTCCAGAAACCAGCGTGTGCGTTCAAAATACAGATCGCGCTTCTGTCCGTGAATCATGCATTCATAGCACAGGCCACAGCCACCGACCGAGGAGGCCTTATTGCGAATTTGCAGCACTCTGTCGATTTCATACTTTACCCCGTTATCCCACAGCACAGCAACCGGCTTCAATACTTCGTTCTTTCCCATGACAGTCAGCACATCCACATATTTCTTATACAGGCGCTGTCTTGGCTCATGCAGCTTCTGCATAGGCTACCTCAAAAGAAACCGACCGGATGCACCACATGATCCTCTTTGGGATTGAAATCCGTCAGATGTCTGTCCTTCAGCAGAGAACAGCGCTGTATTTTTGAAAAACCGAAGCGATTCCGTATAGCATCTATTGTCTCCTCCAACATCCGCTGCCGATGCCGCTCCTCCTCACTGACAAACAGGTTTAGCTGTGTCATTCCACAATCCTTTTCGATTCCGCTAAGCGTCACCCCAATCGTACGAAGCGGTGTGGAAAAGTCATAGTTTTCCTTTAATAAAGACAGAACCACCGGCATAATCTCAGCAGCGATATTGGTGGCCTGCGCCAGCTTTCTCTGCCTGCTGAACCAGATCAGCTCGGTACTTCGCAGCGTAACGGAAATCACACTGCCGCGAAGTCCCTGATCCCGAAGACGGGAAGCAACGGATTCCACAAGTACATAATATACGATTTTCGCATCCTCGAAGCTTTTGATATCCTTAGGAGCAGTAATAGCGTTTCCCACCGATTTCACCGGCTCCTGATGCGAGGTCAGCGCAACCTCGGATACATCCTCTCCATTCGCAAACCACCAAATCAGCTCTCCCACCTTTCCAAAGCGGTCCTTCATCCAGCCCTGAGGAAGCTGTGCAAGCTGCCCGATCGTTTCAATGGAGTAATGTGCCAGCTTATGCTTCGTCGCTCTCCCGACATAAAACAAATCCTCTACCGGCAAGGGCCATATCCTATCGCGATAATTTTCTCTTGTAATCTCCACCAGGCCGCGATGCTTATCCATATCAGAGCCGATCTTCGCAAAAATTTTATTATAGCTGACACCCATGGATACCGTCATTCCCAGCTCATGCGCAACACGATTCTGAATGCTTCGTGCAATGCTCATTCCGTTGCCGAACAGAGCTGTTGATTCGCTTACATCTATCCATGCCTCATCCAGACCGAAGGACTCCACCTTATCCGTATATTCGCGATAGATATCCTTAACCTTTTCTGTATAATACATGTACTCCTCATAATCCGGCTTCAGAATACGCAGCTGCGGACACTTCGCCAGTGCTTCCCGCAGAGATTCTCCGGTTTTAATATGAAACGCCTTAGCTTTATCATTCTTTGCCAGAATAATCCCATGACGCTCTTCTTCGTTTCCGCCTACTGCCATCGGCACATCCCGCAGCTCGGGATACTTCATTTCTTCAATCTGCGCATAGCAGTGATTGATATCACTGTGTACAATAATACGGTCTTTTCTCTGCATAGGAACTCACCTCACACAACTATTATATGCATTTTGTTCCGTTTTTCAACCAATACTGGAACGATACCAGAAATTGGCAGTTTGGAAATACCGTTTTTATATACAGATTGAATTTCTATGCTATACTATATACAGGAGGACATCTTCATGAAATTAAGTGAGCTATTAACCTATTATCGGCACCGGGACGGTCTCAGTCTGGAAAGCGTTGGAGATTTCGTCGGTGTATCAAAATCAACCGTAAAGCGCTGGGAATCCGGGGAATCCAGCAATGTTCCGCAGGCTCGTTTAGACAGACTGTCCGAGCTGTTTGGAATTGATGTGCAGGCATGTCTGCAGGGACATGTAAAGCCGATCCTGGGCTATGTGAAGGCCGGTTATGATTTGTTTGCGAATGAGAATCTGCTGGGCTATGAAGAGGTGAGCGCGAGAGAAGCCGCTCAGGGTGATTATTACCTTCGTGTTCAGGGAGATTCCATGACAGGTTCCCGTATTTATGACGGAGATCTGGTATATGTTAAAAGCTGCAGTGATGTGGAAAACGGAGATATCGCGGTTGTTTTACTAAATCAAAATGAAGTAACCATAAAGAAAATATTGAAAAAGGAGCATACGGTTATTTTAATGGCAACAAACCCGATAGTGGAACCAAGGGTTTTCACACAGCAGGAAATCGAAGAAGGCCAGATGAAAATCATCGGCAGAGTTTTGCATTCTAAAATACGATTTTAAAAAACATTGTAAAAATAAGGAAATTATGTCATACTAATGGGGTAGGTTTGTATATAATATCATACTTTTATGTATATATGCATTTGTTACTTATTAAGGGAGTATTTTCCTTAAAAGATGAAAAAAATGGATGTTTTCGGGGGAGAAAGCATCCATCTCATATAGTATAGATTTTAACACAGAGGGAGGAATTGGATTGAAAACAGATGAACTGCTGGAATATATACAAACACATTGTAATTTGAATTATATATCCGATATACGAAATCCAATCTATCTGAAAGAATGTCTTGCTTTTCTTTATGATATTGATAAAGCTGCGTTCACCATTCAGCAATGGCGGTATCTTTGCGAATATATCACCGGACAGGAATGCAGGGCCTGTGATATTGATGCTATCCGAAAAATAATCAATTCCTTCTGTTATCGTGTATAAACATACAGAATATGGCAATCCTCTAGCTACAGGAGGTCATCGTCATGTACGCTATTCGCAGTAAAAAAACAAACCGATGGTTTCACGGTATCAATGCACAGGCAGGTGCAGGAAGCTCCCTGCGCATTCAAATGGATGATGTGCTGCCAGCACTCTTTCGCACTAAGGAAATGGCCAGAGTAGAGCTGCTGCTCAATCATCTGTCAACCCAGTCCTATGAAATTCTGGAAGTGAATCTGCAGGTTCTGGAGCATGTGTCCTGACAGGAAATTCGCGATAAGCGGATTTCTTTTTTCTTTCGCTTATGGTAAGCTATAAGAAGAATACAGAAGAGGTGAACAATCATGTATCGTATTATGATTATTGAAGATAACGAAAAAATTAGAAATGAGCTGTGTGATTTTCTTGGTAAAAACGGCTATGAAGCTCTGGGACCGGATGATTTTGAGCATACCCTGGAAAGTATTCGCCGGGAACAGCCGGATCTGCTTTTACTGGATTTGAATCTTCCCGTTGTGGATGGTCATTTCATCTGCCGTGAGGTGCGCAAAAGCAGTGATATGCCAATTATTATTGTGACAAGCAGAGATTCTGACATGGATGAGCTGATCAGTATGAACCTGGGGGCTGATGACTTTGTGACCAAGCCCTACAATCTACAGATTCTGCTTGCCCGCATCGCCCGGGTACTGCAGCGGACCTATGAGCATGCCAGCAGCAACATATTAACAATCCATGATATAGCACTGGATATATCCAAAAGCACATTGACCTGGAAGGGAAACAGCATTGATCTGACCAAGAACGAATTACGGATCATGCATTGTCTGTTTCAAAACAAAAACAATATTGTCTCCCGCAACGAGCTGATGCAGCATATGTGGGACTGCGACCTGTTTGTTGATGACAATACCCTGACAGTCAATATCAACCGGCTGCGCAAAAAGCTGGAGTATTTGCGGCTGGATGATCTGATTCAGACAAAGCGCGGTATGGGATACATCATATATGAGGACTAGTGAATTTATTCGGGAAAAGCTGTACCTGATCATGATTTCCTTTCTGACAAGTATCATCACGATTCTGTTTTTATATGCCATTCAGGTAAACGGACAGGTCATACTGATCATCTCCCTGCTGCAATGGGGCATGGTGCTTGCCAGTCTGATTATTGAATACCTGCGACGATCCACGTATTATCACCGACTGGAACAGACATTGGATGGCCTGGATCAGAAATACCTGTTGACGGAAATCATCGATGAACCGCTGTTTATGGACGGCAAAATTCTATACGAAACCCTGCGCATTGTGGATAAATCCATGGCGGATAATGTGAATCGCTATCGGATATCACAGAATGAATACAAGGATTATATTGAAATGTGGGTTCATGAAATCAAAACACCGCTCGCTGCCAGCAAGCTGATTATCTCCAACAACCCAAGCGAGGTGACACTGAGTCTGCAGGAGGAAATTGAAAAGGTCGAAAGCTTTGTGGAGCAGGCACTCTTTTATGCCCGCAGTACGAATCCTGAAAAGGATTATATCATCAAGGAGCTTTCTCTGCAGGAGTGTGTATCAAAGGTGATTCGCAAGCATTCCAAGAGCTTCATATATCAAAAAATAAAAATTCAGCTGGAGAATCTGGAGCTGTCTGTTTACAGTGACAGCAAATGGCTGGAATTTATCCTCGATCAGATTATTTCCAATGCGCTGAAATACACGCCAAAGGAAATTGGAACCATCCGTATATGGACCACATCCACAGACAATATGATTTCTCTTCACATTCAGGATAATGGAAGTGGCATATCCTCCAGTGAATTAGGAAGAATCTTTGACAAGGGGTTCACGGGAACCAATGGCAGGCTGAATGAAAAAGCGACAGGTATGGGCCTGTATTTATGCAAAACGCTTTGTAAGAAGCTCTATCTGGGAATCCATGCAGAAAGTGTACAGGGACAGGGAACTACAATTATTCTTGATTTCCCGATTTCCAAGCTTATGCTGCTGAAATAAAATGCTGTGTGCAATGCACTTATCGTTGTTTATCGCTGTTAAGCAGGGAATCCTCCCTGCTTTTCTTACGAAGAAGCTTACAAGTTTGTAAGTATAATGTAATCGTTATCCATGGCGCATACACAGCGTCTCCTGTACAATACAGGTATACAGGAGGTGATCCCATGAAACGGATATGGGCCTATGCATTTGAAATTGGAATCGCGATGATGGGAATTTTGCTCATCATCAATCTGCTTTTTCCTGCCTTTCTCAGTGAAGGCTTATACAGCTGTATGCTGATCCTGTTTCTGGTAAGCGTCCTGCTGTTGAAGCTGTCCAATATCAGTGAACGTATGAAAGATAAAACAAACAGAGGAGGAATTTTATGAAAACCATATTAACTGTAGAAAATATTGAAAAGTATTACGGTAACCGAAGCAATATCACAAAGGCTGTTGACAATATCAGCTTTTCTGTAGATGAAGGTGAATTCATCGGTGTCATGGGACCCAGCGGTTCCGGTAAGACAACCCTGCTGAATTGCATTTCCACCATTGATACTGTCACAAGCGGTCATATTTATATCAATGGCAAGGATATCACACAGCTGAAGAAAAATGATTTAAGCAGCTTCCGTCGGAAGGAGCTGGGTTTTATTTTCCAGGATTTTAACCTGCTCGATACTTTGACTGCCTATGAAAACATTGCACTTGCCCTTACGATTCAAAAGGTAAAGCCGGCACAGATCGGAAAACGCATCGAAAGTGTAGCAAAGAAGCTGGACATAACGGATGTATTGCAGAAATATCCTTATCAGATGTCCGGTGGTCAGAAGCAGCGTGTAGCGTCAGCGAGGGCATTGATTACAAACCCGAGCCTGATACTGGCGGATGAGCCGACCGGAGCACTGGATTCCAAATCCAGCCGCATGCTGCTGGACTCCATGGAACGTTTGAATATTGAATACAATGCAACGATTATGATGGTTACACATGATGCCTTCACTGCATCCTATGCACACCGTATCCTGTTTATAAAGGATGGTAAAATATTTAATGAGATTATCCGTGGTGAAAGCTCCCGTAAGGATTTCTTCAACCAGATCATGGAGGTTGTGACCCTGCTGGGAGGTGACACGAGCAATGTACTTTAAGCTGGCCTTGCGCAATGTCAAGAAGAGCTTCAAGGACTTCCTTGTTTACTTCCTGACATTGACCTTCTCCGTATGCCTATTTTATACGTTTAACTCCTTTCAGTCTCAACAGGCTGTCATGAAGCTGAATGAGTCACAGCTTATGATTGTAGACCAGCTGACGCTGCTTATGCGTCTGGTTTCAATCTTTGTAGCAGTTGTTCTTGCATTTTTAATTTTATATGCAAATAACTTTCTGATTCGAAGACGAAAAAAAGAGCTCGGTCTATATACGATGCTGGGAATGCCAAGAGGGAAAATTTCCAGAGTTCTGGTATATGAGACTCTGACCATCGGTATCATCTCTCTCCTATCCGGAATGGTTCTTGGATTGATTGTCTCACAGGTGCTGACTGCCGTGACGGCAAATTTGTTTGCTGTACCACTAGATTATCACTTCGTCTTCTCCCCTTCAGCAACGATCATGACCGTATTCTCCTTCTCTATGATCTTCTTTATCACGATGATATTCAACACTATGGTCTTGAACCGCTATAAGCTGATTGACCTGCTGAATGCAGACCGAAGAAATGATGAATTGAAAATCAAGAAGGTCTGGATGTCATTGCTGCTATTTCTAATATCCATTGCATGTCTGGGCTGGGCTTACCATCAGGCACTTGATAATGGCATCATGGCATTTAATTCCCTTGGAATCATTATACTCGTTGGAAGCATCGGTACTGTACTATTCTTTCTATCTCTGGCTGGCTTCCTGCTTACCGTTGTAAAATCAAGCAAGGGTATTTATTTTAAAAATCTGAATTGCTTCATTCTGCGGCAGATCAATTCCAACATCAATACCAACTTCATCTCGATGAGCATTGTGTGTATTATGCTGCTATTAAGTATCGGTGCATTATCCACCGGGTTAAGCTTGAATAACACAATGAATAAATCTATTAAAAATAATACTCCGTATGATTATACAATCGTTGCGGAATATGGTTACTATCAGAATGGTACAAAAAAGAACGATGGAGACCTTCTTCTTCAGGATGCAATACCACGCTTACAGATTGATCCTTCCTATATTAAATCACAAAGCATCCTGACTACCTACACATCAGAATTAAAGGTTAATGATAAAAACCTCATGGCCCATATATCGGACAAGACAAGCCGTCTGTTGCTAGAGGATAATGGTAAGGAATCCGTAATTGCAGTACCGCTGTCTTCATATAACACTGTTAGAAAGCGCCTTGGCTACGAACCAGTCAAGCTAAAGAATAACGAATTATATCTCTATACTTCTGTTGAAACGTTATCACCGGCGGTAAATGATATTCTGGATGCAAAGCCCGAAGTAACCGTTTTCCATAAAAAGGCTCGTGTTGTCAATGATTCCTATGAAACAATCTCCTTAGGAACAAACAGCAGTATGAATGGCTATATGCTTGCCGTGGTTGTACCAGATGCTCTCATACCAAAGAATGCGGAAATCAATGAAATATACTGGAATATTGATCTTTCAAGCAAAACCAGCTGTGAAAAGTTTGATAAATACTTTGATCAGCAACGATCTAAATTATATGAAGAATCATCTGGTGAAGATGTATTCCCTGCATTTATGCGCTCTTCCAAACAGGATGTTTATGATATGAATAAGGGAATGGCTGTAACCTTTACGTACATTGGAATTTATCTGGGAACTGTCTTTATGATTGCGAGTGCAGTAATTCTTGCCTTGCAGCAGTTATCTCAGGCCAATGATAATAAAAAGCGCTATCTGATTTTGAGCAAGATCGGTACAGAACAGCGAATGATCAATCGCTCTATACTACTGCAAATCGCCATTTACTTTATGATGCCGCTGGCACTTGCCATAGTGCATAGTGTTGTAGGAATCAAAATGGTGAACACTCTAGTAACAATGTTTGGCCGTGGAGATATTATGATGTCCTCCTTCTTCACTGCTGCCATCATCCTGGTCATCTACGGCTCGTATTTTCTGGTCACGTACGCCGGCTATAAAAATATATTAAAGTCTTAGCAAAAAGCTCTGCCACAATAAAGCAGAGCTTTTCTATATTCACATACTACATCTCAAATAGGAAGGACTCTATAAATTCCATTATAACCTAAGAATGATCTAACTCTCTACATCATCATGTCCTACATGTTATGTAAATCAAGCAATATCAAAAGATTCAGATTTTATTAGGCGTAGAATCGTCTATAAGGTACAGAATATGCTTTTTCAGATTTATTCGGATGTTGATATGAGAATGGCATTAACATATAGGATATAGAGGGTTAGCGTATCCTCTCACTTTCATATCCAAAGGGCGATGCGAAAATACAAGAGCGACTAGCTGGTACAGCTCATCCCTAGCATTCTATGACACAGATATAAAGAATACTCACAGGCATCCTTTCAAGCTCTGCTATCTTCATCTTATAGTTACATTTCCTGAAAGAGTCCATTGTATACTGCAGCTGTAAATAAAGTATCCATACCTAATATGTATCCTACAGGAATTCTACAGCTTTTCACAGTGCAATCATTTCTCTCATATGCAGCTTTGTATAGGAAACTGCATAAAACGTTTGTTGCTATAGTAGCAAGTTGCATAGAAATTATGTAGAGCAATGAAGGAAAGGAGTCAAGTGGATCTGCCCTCTTCTTTTGGCAATGTGCTTATTTTAAATCGTTTACTACGCTATATCATATATTTACTTGAGTCTTCTAATAAGCCCGAAGCATAAATCAAGCATGACTCAGGACAGCTGTGCTACATTCTATGTAGGTTTTGTCAGTAAAAACTGCCGTATTGTAAAGGCATGCTCCTCCTATTTGGGCAGCTCAATTACTCTTTCGATGGAATTGTTAATAAGAAAAAGGAATCATCAGAATCATAAAGGCTTTCTACCGCCTTGATCGCTTTGCTTATAAGTAAAAAAAAGACCCATCAGATGATGAGTCAGATTACCTGGCAGCGTGCTATCTTTACTGGAGCCAGTCCAGCTATTGTCGCCGCTGATAT
>NZ_JANGCA010000062.1:0-20337 GCF_024463855.1 Clostridium sp. DFI.1.208
TCTTTTTTATCTAAATGATTATTGTTCATGGTATAGATGGTATAAACTAGGCAAAATGATGATTCACCATAAAGACGGGTGTTGACGATCCACATATCATAAGTACATACCATTTTTTTAAAATAAAAACACAATAAAAATCTGATTATCCGCTAAAACGCAGTATCTATCAGCATTTTCAAGGAAACAAACACATCAATTTACTACTTATTTACTACTAACGAATGAGCCTTGATACGCAAGTTTTCCTAGATATGCAAAGATATGGTATAGTACATCAGTATTGAAACAAGAAAAAATTGAATATTTCATAGACTATGGAACGCCTAACATGACGTTCCTTTTCTATTTTCAGCCGTTCTTATTGGACGACTATTTTATTACTTCAAAAGAAAGGAGCATTAGATTTAATATTAAAACAAATTTTCGTTGAATAATCAAAAAAGAATGACTACTTATTTTTCTAGTGATATAATTGCTATATAGAAAAATGAAAGAATATCAACAGATTAAAAGAGTATGGAGGCAAAAATATGTATAAATTTGAAAATGCTAATGCTACAATAGAGTATTATATGCCGTCGTCAAATATTTGCTCTATTTATGAACTCGATGAAAATTTTGAAAAAAATTGCGTTATGGTATTAGGACAACTAAAATATTTATTCGGACAGCCTAGATATATTACTAATAATTTAGAAAATCAGTTTAGTTATATCATAAAGGCAATCGACGAAAATGGAGATTGTTTACTTTTAGAGGTGTATTGTGGTTCAAGTGGACCAGCAATCGGTGGATTACACGATAGTATCTCTCATTTAGCGGCTCAAGAATTAGCTATGTATATACGTCAATCTCCAACTGAAGATTATGATTACGAAGGATATTATTTAGATACTATGTCAAAAGTACATTATAGTGTGCAAAAGGGTGTACCTTCTTGGGAAGAAACTGAAATATCAACAAAGGAATTTGAAGATTTTACTGAAGAAATTATTTCTCTCTAAAAAAAGTTTATTTCTATTATTTATTATCTACCTCAAAAAATATTCAATCTGATAGCAGAAATAGAATGACGTAAGATAATGTAACTGATATAATTAGGAGGAAATAAAAATTACAAGAGGAGAATAATTTATGAATATTGCAATGATTTTAATAGGTAGTTTTCTTTTCCTTTCGTTTCCGTTTATAGTTTCTTCTAAAAGTAAAAAGTTAAAGCAAGAAAATACGGAAGAAGCAAAGAAAAAATTTAATCTATTCCTCATTTGTACAATACCAGTACCAATAATCGCTATTGTACTTATTTTACTTGGATTCAAGACTTTATAATCAAAATTGAATATTTCATAGACTATGGAACGCCTAACATGACGTTCCTTTTCTATTTCCAGCCGTTCTTATTGGACGGCTATTTTATTACCCAAAATGAAAGGAGCATTAGATTTATGAAAAAGATGTTAAAACGATTGTGTACGGGCTTCTTAGCTCTTGCAACTGTCGTTACTGCTTTACCGACTACACCCGTCCATGCAGAAAGCAAGCAATACTGGACGGAAAGTGCGGAGCGTGTCGGTATCATTGAAAAAGTAATGAATGACGGTTCTATTGGTTCGACATTCAATGAGGGCTATATGAAAGTCGAGGGCGAAACTGCCTATTGTATTGACATCAATACAGATTTTAAGAATGGATACAAGACCAGAGCTGACGCAAGCTCACGTATGAGTGCCGACCAGATTTCAGATGTGGCGTTATCCTTAGAGTATGTCAAACAGTATGGCGAAGCTCACAAGGAACTAAACTACAAGCAAGTCTATCTGTTGGAACAATGTGTAGTCTGGCAGAGATTGAGCGTACATCTTGGCTGGCAATGTGATAACGTGCGAGCTTCTTATGATGAAATTCCAAAGGCAACACAGGACGAAGTTTTCTCTGGTGCGAAAGCCTTTGTCAAAGAAAATAAAGGACGCTATGAATGTGGCGGTTATATCTACTCTGGCGAGGGGCAGGAATTGGGACAATTCTGGGCGAAGCTGAATGTCGGAAATGCGAAACTGCAAAAGGTTTCCAGTAATACCAGCATTACAGACGGTAACGGGAATTACTCAATCGCTGGTGCAACTTACGGTGTCTTTGCTGATAAAGACTGCACAAAACAGCTTGCCACCCTTACGACTGATGAAAACGGAAATACAGATATTGTAGAGGTAAAGGCTGGCACAGTTTATATCAAGGAATTATCCGCACCAGCAGGATATAAAGTAGATAAAACTGTATATTCCTTAAAGGTTGAAGCTGGAAAAACAGCGACTTTGAACGTATCAGATACGCCGAAAGTAACGGACACTTTGATTGAGCTTTTCAAGATTGATATGGAAACACAGAAAGACAATCCGCAAGGGAACGCTTCTCTAGCAGGTGCAGAATTTACATGGAAGTATTATGCTGGCTTCTATAATAAAGACAATCTCCCTGCCGAAGCTACTCGTACATGGGTTACAAAGACAATCGCTGAAACAGACAGCAATGGGACAACCCACTACATCACAAAATTAGCGGACGCATACAAGGTATCTGGCGACAGCTTCTATATGCAGGACGGCAAGGCGGTTCTTCCACTTGGAACGCTAACCGTAGAAGAAACAAAAGCTCCAAACGGCTACTTGTTAAAGGGTGCATATATGCAGGCTGGCGATAAGTCCGAACAGATAAAAGGCTTATACCTTACACAGATTACCGAGGACGGCGACCTTGCCGTATTATCTGGAAGTAACCAGTTTTCCGTATCTGACAAGGTTATCCGTGGCGGTGTCAAAATTCAGAAACGAGATTTAGAAACGAGCGATACAAAGCCACAAGGAAGTGCCACTTTGAAAGATACAGCCTTTGACATCATCTCCTTAAATGATAATTCTGTTTTGGTTGAGGGCAAGTTATACAAGAAAAATGAAGTGGTAAAGACAATTCGTACAGATATTGAGGGTGTCGCTTCTACTTCTTCTGACCTCTTACCTTATGGAAAATTCCGTATCGTTGAGAGTGAAGCTCCCGACGGTTACTTAACTGACGGTGCAAAGCCGATTGATTTTGCAATCACAGAAAACGGAAAAATCGTGGACTTAACCGACGAAGCACATTCTATCTACAATCAGATTAAGCGTGGAGATATTGAGGGCGTAAAAATCGGAGCAGGCACACACAAGCGTCTTGCTGATGTTCCCTTTAGGATCACAAGCAAGACGACGGGCGAAAATCATGTAGTGGTAACTGATGATAACGGGCAATTCTCCACTTCTTCTGACTGGGCGTCACATAAGCACAATACCAACGCAGGCAAGACCAGCGAGGACGGTGTATGGTTTGGAACTTCTGAACCAGACGACAGCAAGGGTGCGTTGCCTTATGATACCTACATCATTGAAGAAATGCGTTGTGATAGTAACAAAGGCTTTGAACTTATCCCACCTTTTGAAATTGTGGTATCAAGAAATAACCTTGTGATTGATTTAGGAACGCTGACTGATGAATACGAAAAAGAAATTTCTATCCATACCACAGCGACCAGCAAAGACGGCGAAAAGACAATCCTTGCAGGAAAAGAGGTTACAATCGTTGATACTGTCAAATTGGACGGACTTACAAAAGGCACAAAGTATCAGCTCAAAGGCTGGCAGATGTTAAAAGAAGAAAATGCCGAGCTTATCATTGACGGAAAACGTGTAGAAAACGATTATACCTTTTTCGCTGATGAGGAAGAAATGAAAGTGGAAATTTCCTATACGTTCAATGCGTCTGCTTTAGGTGGCAAGAACCTTGTTACCTTTGAAGAATTGTATGATTTCAGCAATCCAGACGAACCCGTGAAAGTTGCGGAGCATAAAGACATTGAGGACGACGGGCAAACGGTACTTATTACAGAACGTATCATCAAAATTCATACGACTGCTACGGATAAGGACGGCAACAAAGAGCTTGAAGCTGGAAAAGAGGTAACAATCATTGATACCGTAACCTTAGAGGGCTTAGAAGTCGGTACACAGTACAAACTTGTGGGCTGGCAGATGTTGAAAGAAGAAAATGCAGAACTTCTTATCAATGGAAAGCGTGTGGAAAGTGATTATACCTTTACCGCTGACAGCGAAACTATGAAAGCGGAAGTTGCCTTTACCTTTGACGCTACTTCTCTTGACGGCAAACAGCTTGTAACTTTTGAAGAATTGTACGATTTGAGCAATCCAGACGAACCGAAGAAAGTTACCGAGCATAAAGACATTGAGGATAAGGGACAGACGATTACCTTTAAGGAAAAGCCAGAAGAACCAGAAAAACCCGAAACACCACCGACACCGGAAAAGCCTAGCAGACCTAGCGACAGTCCCAAAACGGGCGACAGTACAAATGTAATGGCATTTGTCGTGATGTTGCTTGCGTCTGCTGGTGGACTGGCTGGAACATATCTTTACAAACGCCGTAAAATGAAGAAATCATAAGGCGGTAACGGTATGATGAAAGAAAAATCACGTTCTCCGCCGAAGCTGTCAAACGGCAGACTTCCGCTTATTCTGGCTTGTCTGCCTACAACCTGCAAGAACACGGATAGTCAAGGGTGCGTAAGCATTGATTTTACCCTTTACTATCTGGGGGATTGCTGGTACTTCCAAAACCGCCAGAATAAGAAATCACAATCAAAAAACTTATCAAATATAGAAAGAAACGAGGTAAAACAATATGGAAATGAAATATGTCGTGCCAGATATGGCACAGTCTTTTGGAACTCTTGAATTTGCAGGCGAAAGCGAGCCAGTCTTTGAAAGAGATAAAAATAACCGCAGGGTCTTAGCCAGACGAAGCTATAACCTTTATTCTGACGTACAGAAAGGCGAAAATGTTGTGGTGGAAATTCCCGTGCAGGCTGGCGAAAAGAAGTTCAAGTATGAGCAGAAAGTAAAACTTGTCAATCCGAAGTTATACGGCAGAGGTTACGCAATCGGAGATATGGGACATACCGATTATGTGTTAGTTGCTGATGATATTGTAGCAGTTGAAGAAAAGTAAAGGAGTGAAGAATTTATGAGATTATCAAACGGGTTTGTTATTGACAGAGAGAAAACATTTGGAGAATTAAAATTTACAGCGGTGCGTGATGTGTTCTTACAGAATGAGGACGGGACACCGAGTACCCAGCTTAAAAAACGTATCTATGATTTGAAGTGCAGTCTGCATGGTGGAATTATCCCCGTGTCTGTACCGCCAGAAGTACCGTTAAGGGAATTTCCGTACAATGCAGTCGTGGAACTTGTCAATCCCGTAGCCGATACTGTATCAAGAAAGACCTATACGGGTGCAGATGTGGACTGGTATGTAAAGGCAGAGGATATTGTGTTGAAGAATAAAGGTAATCAGAACGCAGGCAATCCACAGAACCCTACACCACAGGGACAGCCGAAGAAATAGGATTGTTGGATAGATTTTCGTTGTAGCGGATATATAAAACTGTTATAATATGGGTATGAAAAATTTAATTATAAGGAGTGCTGTTTATGATAAGAGCTATTATATTTGCTGTATTCGTTGTCCCTATTATATCTCTCGTATTAGATAAGACACAAAAAGCAACTAAAAAAGAAAAATTCACAAATACTGTTTTTGTATCACACGCCTATCAAACAGTATGTCATATTTGTTCATTGATAATGGTAGGAATTGCAATAGCTTTAGGATTGTTCATGGGATTTGATAATACGGTGGGACACTCTGTTGTTTTTGCTATTTTTGTTCTATTGATTGAATTTTGTGCGTGGGCATTAAAAAGACATAAGGTAGTAATTGACGGAAATAATTTGCGTATTACTCCTGCTGTTGGAAGAACAAGAGAAATTTCATTTAATGATATTTCCCGTTGCACAGAAAAAGAGCAAATAGGATTGAAAATATTTGTAGGAAACAAAAAAATTTGTACAGTTTCTTGCGACTGTGTTGGATATAAAGAATTTCTTGAAATGTTAAAAGAGAAAAATTTACTCTAATACGTTTCGCTCAAATAAACAGTTATATTATTTTAGCAGTTAGTCTTAGGATTGACTGCTTTTTTCATACCCAGAAAGGAGTGAACGATTTATGCGTAAGATTTGGAACAAAGGACACCGTATCAGAGCCAGCGACAAGCACCTTGTTTACCACTTTTCCATAGGGACGCTTCTGTTTGTATTTGTGGCGGTTCTTTTGCTACTGAATATCAAACAGCTCATGCGTACCGATTGGGAGCATTTCAGCTTGTTAGAAAACGGCTTGATACTCTCCCCTTACAACTTCATAACCATACTGATAGCGACTGGTGTTTGTGCATTGGTCGCTTTTCTGTATTACCGCTTCTGTTACGACAGTTTCAAGAAGCTCCTGCACCGTCAAAAGCTGGCAAGAATGATACTGGAAAATAAGTGGTATGAAGCCGATACCGTACAAGACAGCGGTTTTTTTACTGACCTGCAAAGCAGATCAAGGGAAAAAATTGTCTGGTTTCCAAAGATTTATTATCAAATGGAAAAGGGATTGCTTCATATCCGCTGTGAAATCACATTAGGAAAATATCAAGACCAGCTTTTACGGTTAGAGGATAAATTAGAAAGTGGCTTATATTGTGAGCTGACCGACAAGACCTTACATGACGGTTATATCGAATATACCCTGCTTTATGATATGATAGCGAACCGCATTACCATTGATGAAGTACGGGCAGAAAACGGCAGTCTGAAACTGATGAACAATCTTGTCTGGGAATATGACGCACTCCCTCACGCTCTGATTGCTGGTGGAACTGGTGGCGGTAAAACGTATTTTCTTCTGACGCTCATTGAAGCCTTACTGCATACCAACGCTGTCCTTTATATCTTAGACCCGAAGAACGCTGACCTTGCAGACTTAGGGACTGTTATGGGAAATGTGTATCACACCAAAGAAGAAATGATAGATTGCGTCAATGCCTTTTATGAGGGCATGGTACAGCGAAGTGAGGAAATGAAGCGACACCCAAACTATAAGACGGGCGAAAACTACGCCTATCTGGGACTGCCACCCTGCTTTCTTATCTTTGATGAATATGTAGCATTTTTTGAAATGCTTGGGACGAAAGAAAGCGTGGGCTTACTTAGCCAGTTAAAGAAAATCGTTATGTTGGGACGACAAGCAGGATATTTCCTTATCGTTGCCTGCCAGCGTCCAGACGCAAAGTATTTCTCGGACGGTATCAGAGATAATTTCAATTTCCGTGTGGGATTGGGGCGTATCAGCGAATTAGGTTATGGTATGCTGTTCGGTTCAGATGTGAAAAAGCAGTTTTTCCAGAAGCGTATCAAGGGGCGTGGCTATTGTGATGTGGGAACAAGCGTTATCAGTGAGTTTTACACGCCTTTAGTCCCGAAAGGACATGACTTTTTACAAACAATCGGCAGGCTTGCACAAGAAAGACAAGTCATGCCAGAACAACAAGGAAAGGAGAACTAACTCATGGAAATAAAAGAAATCAATAAAATAATACAATCAGATGATAAAGACGAGAAAGCTAAGAGCGTAAAATGTATCTGTATCAATTATGGAGATTTTCTAGCCGATTGCGAGGGATTTGTGCAGAAACGTTATCACGATTTTAAATGTAATCCAAAACATCAGTTTGAGAAAAAAGCTGATACTATTCTTGAAAATGCAATTCACGAAAAAAACTTCATGCCCGATTTGTTCTTGATACGCTTAAATAGAAAACAGTCGGCTTGCAACAGCCAGATTGATTTTGTTTTTGAATTGCTTGATAAGTCTTTTCTGGAAACAGACCCTATCCGTAAAAGTGAAATATCAGAAGAAACATTAAATTTATGTTTATCCGCTGATGTTTCATTCATCATGGTTTACATTGGTATGAACAGGTAGGATAAGTTCTGCCTGCACAACGGCAGGAACGGTCGGCGGAGCAAATACGACCGTGGAAGCCGTTTTGCAGAGCAGGGCTTGTCCCTGCTCTGCTGATGAACCCCTCGGTATCTAACAGAGGGGTACGTTTGCAAATAGACAATAGACAAAAAACATAGGAAACATAAGGCTTCTGGCATGATTTCCTAGTAAAATTCAGTTGTGAAGTCGCCTTAAAAAACTTCACACTTTACAGATTGGGGGTATGGTTCTGAATGAAGAACAATGGATAAAAGAATTACGGGAGAAACGGATTGCTTACGGTATCTCACAAAGCAGGCTGGCGGTGGCTTCTGGTATTACAAGAGAATATCTCAACAAGATAGAAAGCGGAAAAATGAAGCCGTCAAAGGAACTTCTGGAAACTCTGCATAAGGAACTGGCAAGGTTCAATCCAGAAGCACCGCTTACCATGCTGTTTGATTATGTGAAAATTCGTTTTCCCACGCTGGATATACAGCACATCATCAAAGATATATTAAAACTGAATATCCATTATATGCTCCATGAAGATTACGGACATTACAGTTATACGGAGCATTATTCTTTAGGGGACATCTTTATCTATACGTCGGCTGACGAAGAAAAAGGTGTCCTTTTAGAGTTAAAGGGGCGTGGTTGCAGGCAGTTTGAAAGTTACCTGCTGGCACAGCAAAGAAGCTGGTATGACTTTCTTATGGACGCACTTATAGACGGTGGCGTGATGAAGCGTATCGACCTTGCTATCAACGACCATACGGGCATTTTGGATATTCCAGAGCTTGCGGAAAAATGCAGGAAACGGGAATATATCGGAAAGTCCAGAAGTTATAAGTTTTACCAGTCGGGCGAGCTTATCAAGCATAGAGAGGACGACAGAGAATATATGGGACGCACCCTTTATCTTGGTTCGCTGAAATCAGATGTGTATTTTTGTATCTATGAAAAGGACTATGAGCAGTACGTCAAGTTAGGGACACCGCTTGAAGAAGCCGACATTATCAACCGTTTTGAGATACGGCTTAGAAATGAACGTGCCTATTATGCAGTACGAGATTTGCTGACCTATTATGACGCAGAGCAGACCGCCTTTTCTATCATCAACCAGTATGTACGGTTTGTTGATGAAGAACCCGACAAGCGAAAAAATGAATGGAAACTCAATGACCGCTGGGCTTGGTTTATTGGCGATAACAGACAGAGCTTGAAGCTGACGACAAAGCCAGAGCCTTACACCTTAGACCGCACATTGCGTTGGGTACAAAGGCAGGTAGCACCAACCTTGAAAATGCTGAAAAAGATTGATAAAGGAAACGGTACAGACTACATGGAAACAATCGAACAGCAGGCAAAGCTCACAGAAAAGCATGAAATGATAATCAAACAGCAGACGACCCCTGCAAAAGATTTAGTAGAAAGTTAGGAGTGATAAAAAATGTGGGTATTATTAAAAGACTTCCTGCTGGTATCTATGGGAATGGGTATCGGCATAGTCTTGATGTGTATTTTGAATGTCGGCAAAGAAGCTGACTATAAAATGAAACAATTAGAAGAAAGCGAGGACAATTAAATGAATTTCGGACAAAATTTATATCAATGGTTTTTATCAAACGCACAGAGCTTAGTGCTTATGGCGATTGTGGTTATCGGTATCTACTTAGGGTTCAAGCGTGAGTTTTCCAAACTTATCGGCTTTTTGGTAGTTGCCTTGATTGCTGTCGGCTTGGTATTCAACGCTGGCGGTGTGAAAGATGTACTGTTAGAGCTGTTCAATAAGATTATCGGAGCATAAAATTTTATTGTGGTGCTGATATGAGAATGGTATAATATGGATATGAAGAAACGGACAAATAAGAAGTTGTGGAGATAAAGCGAATGGAATTTAGAAATTTATTGAATGTACAAAATCGTGATGAGTTACGGCAATGGCTTTTGGAAAATTATAATAAAGAACCTGAATGTTGGGTAGTTGTAAAGCGTGGGCGTCCTGTTGATGATGAAACATTTTGGTATATAGACGCAGTTGAAGAAGCAATGTGCTTTGGTTGGATTGACAGCACAACAAAGAAAATGGATAACGGAGTTACAGCACAAAGATTAGCTCCTCGAAGAAAGGGAAGTTTATGGTCTGAATTGAACAAAGAACGCTGTCGCAGAATGGAACGATTAGGACGAATGACAGACGCCGGTCGTGCTGTATTGCCGGATATGAGTGAGAAGGGATTTGTGATTGATAAAGATATTTTGAATGCACTTCAAGCGGACGCAGAGGTTTGGGCGAATTTTCAAAGTTTTCCGCCACTTTATCAGCGTGTGAGAATTGATACAATTCAAATTAAGAAAAAGCAGCCGGAATTGTTCCAGAGTCGCTTACAGAAGCTTTTAGATAACACAAAAGCGGGAGTTATGTATGGCGAATGGAATGATAATGGGCGACTGCTTACAGAATGACAGCTCTCAGTTTGTGTAACAGGAAAATTACAGTTTGACAATTTCATATCCATACACACAAAGCAGTTAGTCTTAGGATTGACTGCTTTTTTCTTACCAAAATTTCAGATTGGAGTGATGACATGAACGATATTTTTAAGGATATGCAGGCAAAAGTCGGCTGTGAATACATTTCCGACCTGCCCTCTTACAAGCGTAAGGTATGGCAGGAAATGAAACGACTGAACCCTGCCGACTATGAAGAAAGACAGTTAGAAGATTTTTCAAAGTATGTGTTTGGTATGTCGTACCAGACCATAAAAGATGTGATGAAACAACAGAAAGGACGTGAGGAACAATGCAGGAAACAAGGGTGCTGGTGGAAACGAGAGGAACAACTGGCGAAGAAACAATATCATACTGGTTTGACCTGCCGATAGATGTTGCAGAGTTTGAAGAAAAGTTAGGTGTCGGTGCAGAAAGTGGGGATTACCGCATTATCGAAAAGGTGTTGCCTTTTGCTGATGAAGTCCACGAACATACAAGCGTGTATCAGCTCAACGAATTAGATTTTATGTACCGCCAGCTTTCAAGTGATATGCAGGAAGAATATGTATCACTACTTACGGTGTATGAAAATTTAGAAGCACTTTATATTTGCAGAAATGTGATTACGGTTTATCCCGACTGCAAAAGCATGATAGATGTTGCAAGGCAAAAGCTGATGAACGACCCGACGTTCAAACATCTGTCCGAGGACTGTCAAGAATATTACTTTGATTTTGAAGCCTACGCTTCTCACTTGCAGGAACACGGGAAATTTTTAGTAACAGAACACGGTATCTTTGAACTGCCAGAGTAGGAAATGAGGTGGTGCTTATGATTGATGATATGGCGGTTTATATTGCTAATCTTGGTAAATACAATGAGGGTTATTTAGTCGGTGCTTGGTTCACGTTCCCCATTGACGAAGAAGATGTGAAAGAAAAAATCGGCTTGAATGAACAGTATGAGGAATACGCAATCCATGATACCGACAACTTCCCGATTGCGATTGGCGAGTATGTTTCCATTGAAGAACTCAATGAGATGTATGAAATGATAGAGGAACTTCCCGACTATATCGTAGAGTGTCTGGACGAATTTATCAGCCACTACGGGACGCTGGAAGAAGTCGTGGAACACAAGGACGATATTTATTATTATCCCGACTGTGAAACCATGACAGACGTTGCCTACTACTACATAGACGAATTGCAGGCACTTGGGGATATTCCACCCAGCTTACAGAACTACATTGACTATGAAGCCTACGGGCGAGATTTGGATATGGGCGGTTGCTTTATTGAAACAAGCCGAGGTATGTGCGAGATACCATACTAACGCTGGAAGATCAGCAACAAGCATTGTTGCTACTGACAGCGTATTTCTCTTTTAAGGGACAGTCTGAAAATGGCTGTCCTTTTCTATTTTGAAAGGAGCTGAAAGAACTTGAAAAAGATTAAATCTTATACAGGTATCTGGAACGTGGAAAAAGTCTTGTATGCAATCAATGACTTTAACTTACCCTTTCCCGTTACTTTTACACAGATTACATGGTTTGTGATTACGGAATTTATCATCATTCTGTTTGGGGATATTCCTCCACTTTCCATGATTGAGGGAGCATTTCTCAAATACTTCGGTATTCCTGTTGCTCTCACTTGGTTTATGTTGCAGAAAACCTTTGACGGAAAGAAGCCGTACAGCTTTTTGAAATCACAGATAACCTATGCCCTGCGACCTAAAATCACTTATGCAGGAAAAGCCGTAAAACTGCATAAGCAGACCTTGAATGAAACAATCACGGCAGTAAGGAGTGTGAACTATGTTCCCGATAAAATATATTGACAATAACCTTGTCTGGAACAAGGACAATGAGGTATTCGCCTACTATGAGCTGATACCGTATAACTATTCTTTCTTATCCGCAGAGCAGAAATTTATCGTGCATGACAGCTTTCGACAGCTAATCGCACAGTCCCGTGAGGGTAAAATTCATGCGTTGCAGATTGCCACAGAAAGCTCAATCCGCAGTATGCAGGAGCAGTCAAAGAAGCTGGTAACTGGAAAATTAAAGGAAGTTGCCTATCAGAAGATAGACGAACAGACCGAAGCGTTAGTATCTATGATTGGGGACAATCAAGTGGACTACCGCTTTTTTCTTGGCTTTAAGCTCATGGTTACGGAAGAACAGCTCAATCTGAAGAACATCAAAAAATCGGCGTGGCTGACGTTCACGGAATTTCTCCATGAAGTGAACCACACGCTGATGAATGACTTTGTTTCCATGCCGAATGATGAAATCAACCGTTACATGAAAATGGAAAAGTTACTGGAAAATAAAATCTCCCGTCGTTTTAAGGTGCGTCGCTTGGAAATCAACGATTTTGGGTATCTCATGGAACATCTTTACGGCAGGGACGGTATCGCCTATGAAGATTATGAATACCAGCTACCGAAGAAGAAATTACAGAAAGAAACGCTGATAAAATACTACGACCTTATCCGTCCGACAAGGTGTGTGATTGAGGAAAGTCAGCGGTATTTAAGATTGGAACATGAGGACAAGGAAAGTTATGTGTCCTATTTTACTGTCAATGCGATTGTCGGGGAGCTTGATTTTCCGTCAAGTGAAATCTTCTATTTCCAGCAACAGCAATTCACATTCCCCGTTGATACTTCTATGAATGTAGAAATCGTGGAGAACCGAAAAGCATTAACAACCGTCCGCAATAAGAAAAAGGAATTGAAAGACCTTGACAATCACGCTTATCAAGCAGGAAGTGAAACCAGCTCAAATGTGGTGGACGCATTAGACAGCGTGGACGAGCTGGAAACCGATTTAGACCAGAGCAAAGAAAGTATGTATAAGTTAAGCTACGTGATACGGGTGTCTGCACCCGATCTTGACGAGCTGAAACGCCGTTGTGATGAAGTCAAGGACTTTTACGATGACCTCAATGTAAAGCTGGTGCGTCCTGCTGGGGATATGCTGGGGCTTCATTCTGAATTTCTTCCTGCCAGCAAGCGATATATCAATGATTATGTGCAGTATGTAAAATCAGACTTCTTGGCAGGGCTTGGTTTTGGTGCGACACAGCAGTTAGGGGAAACTACGGGTATCTATATGGGCTATTCCGTTGATACGGGAAGAAATGTGTACCTGCAACCGTCCCTTGCCAGTCAAGGTGTGAAAGGTACAGTTACCAACGCCCTTGCTTCTGCTTTTGTCGGTTCGCTTGGCGGTGGAAAGTCGTTCTGCAACAATCTTCTTGTGTACTACTCTGTTCTCTTTGGCGGTCAAGCGGTTATCTTAGACCCAAAATCAGAGCGTGGCAACTGGAAAGAAACGCTCTCAGAGATAGCCCATGAAATCAATATCGTAAATCTTACCAGCGACAAAGACAATGCAGGACTTCTTGACCCATTCGTGATTATGAAGAATGTAAAAGACGCTGAAAGTCTGGCAATCGACATCTTGACATTTTTAACGGGTATTTCCTCTAGGGACGGCGAAAAATTCCCCGTGTTACGAAAAGCGGTTCGCTCCGTTACCCAGAGTGACAGTCGGGGCTTGCTCCATGTGATAGACGAGCTACGCCGTGAAGATACGCCCATATCAAGAAATATCGCAGACCATATCGACAGCTTCACGGACTACGACTTTGCACACCTGCTGTTTTCAGACGGTACGGTAGAAAATGCTATCAGTCTGGATAACCAGCTCAATATCATTCAAGTAGCTGACCTTGTACTGCCAGATAAGGACACGACCTTTGAGGAATACACGACCATTGAATTATTGTCGGTGTCTATGCTGATTGTGATTAGTACCTTTGCCCTTGATTTTATCCATTCGGACAGAAGTATTTTTAAGATTGTAGACCTTGACGAAGCGTGGGCGTTCTTAAACGTGGCACAAGGAGAAACCTTATCAAATAAGCTGGTGCGTGCTGGACGGGCTATGCAGGCAGGCGTTTATTTCGTTACGCAATCCTCTGGGGACGTGTCAAAAGAAAGTCTGAAAAACAATATCGGCTTGAAATTCGCATTTAGAAGTACGGACATCAACGAGATAAAACAGACCTTAGAATTTTTCGGTATCGACAAGGACGACGAAAACAACCAGAAACGGCTTCGTGATTTGGAGAACGGACAATGCTTATTGCAGGACTTATACGGGCGTGTCGGTGTGGTACAGATACACCCAGTCTTTGAAGAACTGCTACACGCCTTTGATACCAGACCGCCCGTACAAAGAAATGAGGTGGAGTGATGAAAGAAAGGATAAAAGGTGCGTTCACAAAAAAGAAGATTTTCCACGTTCTCAAAATGGCTCTGTTCGTGGTGGCACTCTCCCTTATCCTGCTTTCACTTCTGGGAACGGTGGCTCATGCGACGGGGCTTGTGGACGATACTATAAACGCAGAAAATCTTTATTCCAAATATCCCCTTTCCAACTACCAGCTTGATTTTTATGTGGATAATAGCTGGTCGTGGTTGCCGTGGAACTGGCTGGACGGGATTGGAAAATCGGTACAGTACGGGCTTTACTGCATTACCAATTTTGTCTGGACGATAAGCCTTTATTTAAGCAATGCAACGGGTTATGTGGTGCAGGAAGCCTATAAACTGGACTTCATCAACGATATGGCAGACAGTATCGGAAAGAGCATACAGACCCTTGCAGGTGTAACCGAGAACGGCTTTTCTTCCACGGGCTTTTATGTCGGTTTCCTGCTTCTCATTATCTTAGTGGTGGGAATGTATGTTGCTTATACGGGACTGATAAAACGGGAAACCAGCAAGTCACTTCACGCTGTTATCAATTTTCTTGTGGTGTTCGTGCTGTCAGCTTCTTTTATTGCCTATGCTCCCGACTACATCAAGAAGATAAATGAGTTTTCATCAGACATCAGTACCGCTTCACTTGACTTGGGAACAAAAATCATGCTCCCTAACTCTGACAGCGAGGGCAAGGACAGCGTAGACTTGATACGGGACAGCTTATTTTCTATTCAAGTGGAACAGCCGTGGCTACTTCTGCAATTCGGTAACAGCAACGCAGAAGAAATCGGGGCAGACCGTGTGGAAGCTCTTGTATCGGCAAGCCCAGAGGACGAGGACGGGAAAACCAGAGAGGAAGTCGTGAAAACAGAAATCGAGGACAATGACAACAACAATCTAACGATACCGCAAGTCGTGAACCGTTTAGGTATGGTGTTCTTCCTACTGTTCTTCAACTTAGGGATAACGATATTTGTATTTTTGCTTACGGGCATGATGTTATTTAGCCAGATACTTTTTATTATCTTTGCAATGTTTTTACCTATCAGCTTTCTACTTTCCATGATACCGAGTTATGAAAGCATGGCAAAGCAGGCAATCGTGAGGGTGTTTAATACCATAATGACACGGGCAGGAATAACGCTCATTGTAACGGTGGCGTTCAGCATTTCCAGTATGTTTTATAACATCTCCACGGACTATCCGTTTTTTATGGTAGCATTCTTGCAGATAGTATGTTTCGCTGGTATTTATATGAAGCTGGGCGATTTAATGAGTATGTTCTCTTTGAACGCTAACGACAGTCAAAGCATGGGACGCAGGATATTCCGCAGACCATATCTATACTTGGCACATAGGGCTAGGCGTATGGAAAGACGGCTTGCTGGTGCGGTTACTGCTGGCGGTGTCGCTGGTGCGGTGGCAGGTAGCACGATTTCAAACAGAAAACCGACAAGGAACACAGCTACAAAAGACAGTCGGGGTAATACATCTTCCAGCATGGGACAACGTGCAGGCTCAAAGGTGGGTGCTGTCTTAGATACAAAAAATAAAGTGAAAGACAAGGCAAATGCTGTCAAAGAAAATATCAAGGATATGCCGACACAGACCGCTTATGCGGTGTATTCCGCAAAGGAAAAGGCAAAGTCCAGCGTGTCCGACTTTAAGCGTGGCATGGTGCAGGAACAGCAGTCCAGACAGTCGGGACGCTTAGAAAAGCAGGAACAGCATAGACAGAATATCGCTGACAAGCGTATGGAGCTTCAAAAGGCACAAGAAGCAAGGCAGGCACAGCGAAAGACGGACGGATCAGCGACAATGGGAGCTACCCGTCCCCATGAGCGACCAGCCACAGCTTCAACCATTCCAAAGCCGAGCATGGAAAAAATGCAGGAAGTCAAACGTCCTGCCACAGCGACCACTTCAAAGATAAGTGAGCCAGTCAAGACAACTGTTATCAAAGAGCGTCCGTTATCTTCTGGTGCTTCTGATAAGAAAGCGACCCAGCCTACACAGCAAGTACATAGGCAGAATGTAGAAAAAGTGGTATCACAGGAAACACGACAGAATTACACGAAAGACCGCAGGACAAAGGTTCAACAGACGCAGAGTGTCCAGAAGAACCAGCAGACCACAGAGAAAACCCGTAACCTTGTAACGAAGAAAGGACAGAAGAAAAAATGAAACTGAAACATATCGCTATCATTGGCAGTCTGTTTCCTATCCTCTTTTCTCTGGTGCTTTTCTTTGGTGTCCTCATTAGTGCGGACAGCGACGACGAAAACAGCAACTTTTCTTCTGGCATTACGGGTATGAATTTATCCGCAGAGGTTTTGAAACATCAACCTATGGTAGAAAAATACGCCAGAGAAAACGGTATCTCCGAGTATGTCCATGTGCTACTGGCTATCATTCAAGTAGAAAGTGGCGGTACGGCAGAAGATGTTATGCAGAGTTCAGAAAGTCTTGGTTTACCGCCTAATTCCTTAGATACAGAAAGCTCAATCAAGCAGGGGTGTAAGTATTTTGCGTCCCTGCTTTCTTCCTGCAAAAATCAAGGTATCGACGATTTGAATGTAGCGATACAGTCCTATAACTATGGCGGTGGCTATGTAGGATATGTGGCAGGAAAAGGAAAGAAACATACCTACAATCTTGCAGAGAGCTTCGCCCGTGAGAAATCGGGTGGAAAGAAAGTAACCTACACCAACCCGATAGCCGTTGCGAAGAACGGGGGTTGGCGGTATCAGTATGGCAATCAATTTTACGTCGAATTAGTCAATCAGTATTTAACTGTTCCGCAGGTATCGGGAGAACTGGCACAAAAGGTAATGAATGAAGCATTGAAGTATCAAGGCTGGAAATATGTGTATGGCGGTTCTTCTCCTACGACTTCCTTTGACTGTTCGGGACTGACGCAATGGTGCTATGAAAAAGCTGGTATCTCCTTGCCGAGAACGGCACAAGCACAGTATGACGCTACCCAACATCTGCCACTCTCGCAGGCAAAGGCTGGGGACTTGGTGTTTTTCCATTCCACCTATAACGCTGGTACTTATGTAACGCACGTTGCAATTTATGTAGGAAATAACCAGATGTACCATGCAGGCGACCCGATAGGATATGCAGACCTAAGCAGTAGTTACTGGCAACAGCACTTAATCGGTGCAGGACGAGTAAAACAATAGAAAGGACTTGAAAAATATGTTTAAGAAGAATGAGAAACAGACAGAAAATGTCAAAGAAAAAAAGGTGCGTACTGTCAAGGTAGGCACACATAAGAAAACCGTGATTGCGTTGTGGGTGGTGCTTGTCGCAAGCGTGAGCTTTGGGGTGTATAAGAATTTTACGGCTATCGACCAGCACACCACCCATGAAAAAGAAATCATTGAGTTTCGCTTGCAGGACACCAACGGGATAGAAAATTTCGTGAAGAACTTTGCGAAGTCCTACTACACATGGAATAATAGCAAAGAAGCGATTGAAGCAAGGACGCAGGCAATCAACGGTTATCTGACAAAGGAATTGCAGGACTTGAATGTAGATACCATTAGAACCGATATACCGACCAGCTCCACAGTTACAAATGTGATTGTGTGGCATATCGAGCAATCGGGAACGGACACTTTTTCTGCTACCTACGAAGTAGATCAGCAGATAAAAGAGGGCGAACAGACAAGAAATGTCAAGGCAACCTATACCGTAAAAGTCCATGTAGACGCTGACGGGGATATGGTAATCGTTCAGAACCCTACCCTTGCACCAGCAATCGAAAAATCAGACTATGAGCCTAAGACACCAGAAGCAGACGCAAGCGTAGACGCTGATACCGTTAATGACGCTACCACATTTCTGGAAACATTCTTTAAGCTCTATCCAACAGCCACAGAAAAAGAACTTGCTTATTATGTAACTGGAAATGTGATTGAACCTATCGGCAGGGACTACCTTTATTCTGAATTGGTAAACCCTATCTTTACAAAGGACGGGGACAATGTGAAAGTCAAAGTAGCCGTGAAATTCCTTGATAATCAGACAAAGGCAACGCAAGTATCGCAGTATGAGCTTGTGCTACATAAAGATAGCAACTGGAAGATTGTAGGCTAAATTATGGTAAGATGTATATTTCGGTACTGATTTACACGTTTTTCAGAAATTCCGCACAAAAAGTAAGAAATATGTTATAATAAGCTGAATTTGAAATAAGGCGGTGACTAAATGGCGAAACAAAAATATTCTTTTGATAGCAAGATACACGTTTATAGGGCTACAAAGCGAATGAGCCAGCAAGAACTTGCTGACCTTGTAGGAGTGTCACGACAGACCATTATACAGCTCGAAAGAAATAGGTACAATCCGTCCATGTTGCTGGCATATAGCATTGCAAAAGTATTTGATGTAGCGATTGAAGATTTATTTGATTTTGAGGAGGCAGAAAAATGATTGAACTATTAAAATCGATTTTAAGTAATATGACAGTATTTAAGATAGGTATGTGGTATTGCCTACCTCTTACAATTGCTGTAATTGTTTTGTTCTTTGTGAAAAGTTCACGAGATGAAAGAGGACGAGCAATCGTTGGAAAAGCAAGTGTTATCTCAACAATTTTATTTATCATTTTAATCAATGTCTATGCACAGCTATCAATGTATATAATAGTTGATTTCATAACAATGGCTTGTGCTATTCAATGGATATACGACATTGTGTTGACAGTACAGGTTGTCGCAATCTTAATCTATAAGAAAATTGAATAGTAAAAAAATTTCATGCTTGTTACAATGTAAGCATGATTTTTTGATAACAAATAGTAAAAAATACTTTACATTCTGATTGAAAAAAATTATAATGAAAGAGGAAGATAACTTCCAACAATTTTGAAAGGAGTTGCGATTATGGCAGACAAACATTTAGCAAAAAATTATTTTTCAAGCGAAAGAAAAGACATGAAGTTTCTAAAAGGCTTTACTTTAGTTGCGTTACTTCCTTTTTGGGCTGGATATGCTTTTGCCCTTTATAATGGTAATAGTAACAATTTATCAAATTACTCTTTATTGATTTTAGCATTTTCATTGATGAATTTTAATGCTATATGCGGAGTAGAAAAAATAGAAAACAAAGTCTTGAATTTGGTTGCTAAGCTGGACGGTGTTCTGTTTTTCATTTGGGTATTTGTAACCATTATTCAATTACTTATAAAATAAAAGGGAACGGTGTTGTATTATGGCTATCTTAAAAAAGCGAGATATAAAAAAAGCATTGAAAGCTGGTGCAAAAGCTGGCGGTGTATCATTGGCTGATGTTTGGGCTGATATAGAAGCGACGATTGATGAAGCTATGAACAGCACCGACTCAGAAGTGCAGGCGAATTTCAGAAAGTATTTTGGAAATAAACGCCCTACACCAGAAGAATATATTTACAAGATTACCAAAAAGACAAAAGTGTAATACAAAACAAGTGCTGTAAGGGGGATTGTATTATGGAACATTTTAAGCGAAATTCTATACAATCATACACTACCTAACAGCATTTTATCAACAACTGAATATCTCACAGCTTTAATAGCTCGTACAGACTATATGTTTTGTGCGGGCTTTTTTTGTACCCGAAAAAATTTTTTCAATTTTTTTCAAATT